>CAYVXE010000003.1:0-82804 GCA_964455375.1 uncultured Calditrichaceae bacterium | reverse complement strand
CTGATGATCGTCTTCAGGCAGCGCTACCCACGCTGGTGGTTCGATTTCGCGCGTGAGTTGGTGCGCTTCTCAGCGCGGGTCGGCGCCTACTTCCTGCTGCTGACGGATCAGTATCCTTCGACCGTCGAGGAGCAGTCCGTACACCTGGAGATCGACTACCCGGACGTGAAACGCGACCTGAATCGGTGGCTGCCGCTGGTCAAGTGGTTCCTGGCGATCCCGCACTACATTGTGCTGGCGCTGCTGGCGATCATCGCACTCTTCGCCGTGGTATTCACTTGGTTCGCGATCCTCTTCACCGGCCGATACCCGAGAGGACTGTTCGACTTCGTCGTGGGGGTGGGCAGGTGGGGCCTGCGCGTCCAGGCGTATGCTTTCCTGCTCGTCACAGATCAATACCCGCCGTTCAGCCTGAGCTGAGCAGGACATAAATTCAGAGCTGACGGACGGGCTCTGAACAATCCTCCAGCGCGGGTCATGATTGAAAGACTCGAAGAGATAGAGATCCCTTCGAAGAGTAGGAATTCAGGGATTCGTGAATTCCTCTCGGAAAGACTACAGTTGGCGCTACCGAAGACAGCGCCGTATAACCCGGCGCTGCAACTGACCGCGCCACGGGGGACTTTGGCGGACTGTAGCGCGGTACCGGGCGCGGCAGCTGAGCGCCCAGGCCGTTATGTGCTTTCCGTATTTTTTTAATTTTTGTGTGCTTCTGGATGTGTGGATCACCGCGAGAGGGTTGTGAATCACAACCATAAACCTGTTGCGATATGAGCATTCGAATACGTAAGTACTTTTTTCCTCTTTTTAAAGTAAACGAGAGAGTTTTGAATCAGTGTATGGTATGAGCGATTGAGAACATCGTTTTGTGAAAAGATTGCGTAATCATATAAAACGAGTACATTAGACCTTTGAAAATGCTTCGATATAATCACAAAAGTAAATTCTAGTAGAAAGAAGGAAACTCTATGAATAAATTAAAATTTGGAGTCATTGGTACTTCAAGAAAAGAGGATGAGCGACGTATTCCAATCCATCCGGAACATCTAATACGCCTTCCCGAAGAAATTCGTCGTCAGCTGATATTTGAGGAGGGTTATGGAACACCTTTCGGTATTACCGATTCAGAAATGTCTGATCAGTCAGGTGGCGTTGCCTCACGCCACGAACTACTAGCAAATATTGGGAATGTCATCCTTCCCAAACCAGTGTTAGCGGATTTTGAAGAACTATGTGAGGGTGGAATTCTTTGGGGCTATCCGCATTGTGTACAGCAAAGGTCGCACACTCAGGCTGCGATCGATCGCAAGCAGACACTTATCGCTTTTGAGGATATGTTTGTTTGGGGACCCAACGGACAGATTGGCCGCCACACTTTTTATAAAAACAACGAAATGGCGGGCTACTGCGCGGTATTACATGCGCTGCAACTGAAAGGAATCGACGGTCACTACGGTAACCAACGCAAAGTGGTCATTTTTAGTTTTGGTGCGGTCAGCCGTGGCGCAATATACGCCCTAAAAGCACGTGGTTTTAGAGATATCACAATTTGCATTCAACGTCCCGACCACGAGGTACGTGAGGAAGTACTTGATTGTCACTATGTCCGTATTCGGGAAGGCAATGAAGATGAAGCGCGCATTTTGGCGGTAGAGCATGATGGAACTGAACAACCATTGGCTAATCTGATCAACCAATCTGAAATCATCGTGAACGGAATCCTACAAGAACCAGATCATCCCATCCTTTTTGTGACAGAAGATGATATATCTCATCTCAAGCCAGGCAGCCTGATTATTGACGTCAGTTGCGATGAGGGTATGGGGTTCTTTTTTGCCAAACCAACCACATTTAAAAATCCTATGTTTAAAATTGGAGAAGTAGATTACTACGCCGTGGATCATACACCAAGCTATCTATGGGAAAGTGCATCGCGGTCTATCTCTGCTGCCCTCGTTGTCCATTTGCCGACCGTGTTAGCGGGGTATGAGAGCTGGCAACAAAGTGAAACCATTCGACAAGCTGTGAATATTGATGCTGGCGTTATTCAAAAACCAGATATTATTTCATTTCAGAATCGTGAAGCGTTATATCCGCACGCCGCCATTAATATGGACAGAAACTAACGATTCGAGAATATTGGATTAAGTAGCACATAACATAGCAATCAACCCGACCATAAACGCGTGCGCGTTTTGGTCGTAGAAATAGTTTAAAGTTTTTGGCGGGTTATCGCAGGCATTATATGTACGGAAAAAATAAATTGATATATGAAAAATATAAACAATTGTTTATATCCCATCATTTGCGCAGTGCAAGAACAATGAATTTACACAAACGTTGTAGCCAATACAGAAACAGACAAATCTAATATGAAAGCAATCTTATTTTCAATAGGTACGAGAGGGGATATCGAACCGTTTTTAGCAATCGCACAGCTATTAAAAGAAAAGAATTGGGATGTAATCTGCGTCTTCCCAGAACAATTTAGAGAAACTGTTGAACAAATGGAACTTCCTTTCAGTGGTTTCAGCAAAGAATTTCTTGATATTATGTTGGATGGTAAAGAAGCAAAAATGTTTATGGGTGGTCAAGGTTCCATTTTTAAAAGAATTGGATTCCTGATAAAAATGGCTAGAGTTGGTCTGAAACTATCAAAAGATATTCTAGCATTACATCATTACACTCAAAAAGAAGAAAATCCTGATAGAATTCTATACCATCCAAAATGTAATTATAGTCTTATCTGGGGAATGGCTAACCCTGGTAAATCTATCTTGGTAAGTCCTATACCAGGTGTAGCACATGCTATTAACCATCTTACCATATTGGGTAACTATGGAATAGTCATGAATATATTAAGTGCCTGGCTGGGAAATACCATCAAGGCCATCATCTTGAAACTAGTGTCAAAACGATATCGCAAAGATTACCCTGGATTAAAAATTACTGCTTCGTCAATAAAAAAGGCGATGCTTGAAAAAGAAAAGACCTTTTATGCTGTTTCTCCTTCACTATTTCCTAAGCCTGAATATTGGCCTTCAGTTGCTCACGTTGTTGGTTACTATGAAAGAGATAAAACAAAAAATTGGCAACCCGATAAAGAATTAGTAGATTTTCTCAAGAAGTATAAAAAAGTTATCCTGATCACTTTTGGGAGTATGTCTAATTCCAATCCAAGAGAAAAAACCCGCATCATAGTTGAAGTACTGAAAAGGAATAAAGTTTCAGCTATTATCAATACTTCATGGGGAGGGCTGGAGAAAACTACTGAATCTTCAGATCACATTCACTTTGTGAGTAATATACCTTACGATTGGATATTCCCCAAAATGCATGCTGTCGTTCACCATGGAGGGGCTGGAACCACACATACGGCATTGAAATATGCTTGTCCAAGCTTGATTATTCCTCACATCCTAGATCAATTCTATTGGAATGAGACAATTTCCAAGTTACATCTGGGCCCAAAGGGAATGTCAATAAAACACCTTAATGAAAAGAACTTTGAAAGTAAATTGTTAGACCTAATCAATAATGAATCCTACAAAAGAAATACAAAATTAATAAGCGAAAAAATGAAAACTGAAAGTAATAAAGATAAGCTGTATGAAATGATAGTAAATTGAAATAGTACTGGCTACAACATGCGCCGGGTGCCCCTGACATGATTCAAAAGACTTGTGTGGCACGTGGCTTTAGCCCGTGCTTAACTGCAGGTCGTGAATAGGCAGCAAACCAAACAAATTCAGCCGACGCCCTTTAGTTGCGTGATTTCTAATTCTAAAGAGATACGAGACTCTGTGCATCTCCGAGGTTCTGCGGTAAGCGCGCCTGATTTGCTGAGTTGTTCACGTTTTGACGGGGTGTCAGCTTTAAACACAACAACGTTCACTTTTTAAAATAAGTTTAGGAATCTATGTCTAATGAATGTTGAGCAGGTTTTAAGAGATGTCATCGGCGTGTACAGTTCCCATCCATCCGGGCCGCCTTCCCTGTACGCAGACACCGAGTTTATTTCCGGACACTTACCGAACAAATCAATTTTTTATTTAATGAGAAAACTAACCCTGCGATTGGCTTGCAGACCACGGTTGTTTTCCGCTTCCGCAACTCGCAGCCGGGTGTCAGCATAGCCCACAGATACAAAACGCGCCGGACTCAATCCTTCCCGAATTAAATAGCGAATAACCCGCGCCGAACGCGCACCGGACAATTCCCAATTTGAAGGATATAAAGAATTTTTTGCCAACGGCACACTGTCGGTATGGCCTTGAACCTGTACATGGCGTTTTGCCACGGCCTCGTCTTTCAAAAGGCCTGCCATGGAGGTTAAAATCGGAAAAGATTTTGTGTTCAGTTCTGCTTTGCCGGATTCAAAAAGAATCTCGTCCTGAAAATTAACCAGCAATCCGTCCGGCGTCAACTGCACATCCACACTTTTTTCAAGATGATGTTGCTGCACCAATGCTTTAAATTTTTGTTCCAAAACCTGCAGCGGCATGGTATTTTCACGGTTAAAATACTGCATAATGGATTCAAATTTAGCCTGATCCACTTGTGAAATGGCAAAAAACAAAACAAAAAATGCCAGCAAAAGTGTCACCATATCACTGTAAGACAAAAGCCAGGACTGTGACTCATCCTCTCTGGAAAAAACATTGTTGTGCAGTTTGATTTCCATAAAAAACTAACTCCCACTTCTTTTATTAAAACTCTTAAGCAACTTTTTTAAACCGTTTTTTGTTTTTTGAAAAATCCATTTTGCCAGCAACCTTCTGCACTTTTTTACGATTAGCTGCATTCAAATACGCGGCTAATTTGTCGCGGGCATACACATAGTTGCGATCTTCATAAAGCATCATCACAGCTTCCAGTTGCATGGTCTCGATGAGAAAATTATTTTCTGCGCGCTCTTTTAATTTTTCGGCAATTGGTGCGAAGATGATGTTCGCCAAAATCAAACCGTAAAAGGTCGTTGTCAAAGCAATGGCAAGGCCGCTGCCGACGTTGCCCGGATGACTCTGCAACGTAATAAGCATATTGATGAGCCCGATGAGCGTGCCGATCATACCAAATGCCGGTGCAACTTTTGCCATCGTCGAAAACAGATGATGCTGCTTCATTTCCCGGGTCATTTGCCAGCGAATCTGGTCTTCGAGAATCTCCTTCGTTTCTTCCTGAGAATAGCCCACGGACTTCATCTGCACACCGTCGTAAAATATCCACAGCTTTGTCCCGGATGCCAGAATCTGTAAGAGTTTTTCCTGGCCCTCCCGCTGATAGGTGCGAATGCAGGATACCATTTTATCAATGGCTTTGATATATTTATGCGCGCCGGACCGAAAAATGATAAAATACGATGTAAAGGCACGCACGATTTCAGGAATGGGGTAAGAGACCACAATCGCAGCGATGGAACCACCGCAGACAATGGCCAGTCCCTGCCAGTTTAAAAATATTTCCGGAGGAGCTTTTCCGGTTGAAATGCCATAACCAACAAGAGCAACGCCTACAACAAATCCTAATAATGTTAACACAATTCTGTCCTTTTATTTTGTACTATTGTTTATACCGATCCACCAATTCTTTTACATCCTGCAGATCCGGATTAATTTTTAGTGCATTTTCCCAGGCATTGACAGCCTCCTCAATATCGCCGTTGACGTAGTAAATAGAGCCGCCAAGCGCATACGCGGTGGCTGACTTTCTCTTTTCCAGAGAGGCCTGCAGGACCTTTAGAGCCTGTATGTATTCTTTCTGATAAAATAACCGCTGTGCTTCATTGATATCCTGAACGATTTCGTCTGTGAGGTCCTCCCTGTCCAGACCGTCTTTCCTGTTCTGCAGTTTCTTCAAAAGTCCGTTCGTCAGCTCAGGATCCTTTTCCTTCTTTATCAATGACGAATCGCCGTCAAAAACCTGCAATTGGCCATCCGGGCTTCTGACAAAATCCAGGGCCAGATTTTGGGCTTCCGGGTCTAAAACCAGCTCCACATCTGTGTCGTTCTGATGAAATTTAACCTTCAGATAGGTCTTCTTTTTTAATTTACCGACTGCCGATGAATCCGCAGTAGACGTTTCGGTTACCTGACGCTGCAATGATTTGGATTGATTTGCACAACTCCAAAGACCGAAACCGCTGGCCATGGTCATCAAAAAAGCAAAAATCGCTGATTTTGCGGTTATCATTACAATTGTTTGTTTCATGGTTACAATCCTATAGGTAGAGTAAAATCCAGATTAACTTAAAATGTAAATTGTAAAAATTGAATATCGTAGTGCAGACCGTGAACTTTTATGCGGGCGCGTTCATTGGTCGGTAAAATACGACCGGAACTAAATTCCTTCCCCACAACGACGGCAATTCCGGCAGAAACAGAAAAATGGGTATTGATGTCACTGCGAAAACCAATTCCAAATCCGGTTATATCGGGCATATTCACAGCAAAATAGCGGGTAATGGAGAGATAAACCGACAACCAGTCACCGGCCGGGTTCTGTTTGTTTTCCGCAATGGCAGAGGTAAGAAGGGAACGAATATTTAAAGATGAGGGCCGGCCAAACTGAAATGTACTGCCGGAATCATAGTAAAAAGAATTCTTTGCGAACGACCCTTTGTTAAGCTGAATGCCATCTGACAAATAAGACAGACCCAGACGCAATTCATAGCGCAATCTGCTTTTGGGCGTGACGTACTGGTAAACGCCCACATAAGCTGAATACTGAATAAGTCGGTTGCTGAAATCAGAACTGATGAGCGAGTCCGTGGGAACGGTCACGTCCACATTAAAAATTTCTAAGCCGGCGTTGATACTTTTTCGCAAAGGATTTACTTTCGGCAACTTCAAATTTTTCTCATACGCGGAATATGACTTTGCCCAGAGAACTTCATTGGTCCCGATGCGGTTTAAACGCAAATCAACAAGGAGTGCTTTTTGCGGAATGTAGGTCAAATTGCCTTCAAGAAATGCATCCACACGCAGCTTTTTACCTACCCGCCACACGTCTTCCGGCGTCGGCAGGGAGTTCAAAATCGAGAACGTTGTGTCCGTAGAGGAAATCTGCAACGTGTTTAACTTCGGCAGGGAAACGACCCTCGGCTGATCCAGTTGGCTCATAATTTCCAACAACCGGCTTTTGATGTGTTCCTGCAGAGATGCCGAAATGAATTTATTGTCGGTTTCCAACCGGTAAACTGCTATTCTGCCGAGTTGCGGATCGATTTCCGACAAATCCCGCGGAATTTGCTGGAAAATTTCTTCTGCAAGCTTGAGAATATCATCGTCGCCGGGCTGGGCATTGACCGGTGACCATGATGCTCCTGTCAACAAAACAAACGCTGCTAATATTATTATTTGTTTTCTCATTATTCACTCATTTATTAGGTTTTTTATTGTTTTTGGCTTTCTCGCAACGATCGCATCAATGCCCGTCGCGCCTGTGCCACTTCATTTTCAGGTATGTCGTGGTTAGATTCAAGACTTGCTGTCACCAGTTCCTGCAACTTTTCCGGCAGCGCCGAGACGATTCTGACCACGGTTTCTTCATCCACTGTAACGAGCGATTTTGCTAAGATCTCGCGATCCACCTCCAGTGCGACTTTCTGAATTTCTTCCTCCGGCATGTCCAGCAACTGATTAAACGTCATAAATTTCTGATGGACTTTCTGTGCGAGTTTTACGTCCTGGGTTTGCAGGTGGTTCAACAGGTCGTCCTGCGTCTTTTCATCGAGATGCTCCATAACTTTCACCACCGCGTCCACGCCATTGGCGCGCACGTAGCGCATTTTTTCCAGTTTGTTCGCACGTGCTGCCAGTTGCCGGGCAATGTGTTGATAAACATCCAACGGAAGATGTTCAATATTGCCCATCGACACCAACACTTCTTTTTTCTCATCCGCATCCATTTTGCTTAGAAACTTTGCCGCACGATTAGAACGCATCTGTGCCAAAACGATGGCTTTAATGCCGGTCTTCAACGGCTTCAGCAAATGTTCCAACTGGTTATCGCTCATCTGGTTCAAAAAGGCAAGGGCGTCATTTTCTTTGGGGTCTTTGCTTTCCTTCACCACCAGTTTACGCAAATCGCCATTAAACAATTTAATTAATTCATCGACCTCGCTTTCCGGTACATCCTTTTCCATCTCCGCCATTTTACTTTTCACGGCGCCGGCGGTCTCCTTGCCAAAATACGGTGTCAGGAGTTCGGCCAGTGGTTTTGACACTCCCGTAAGCAGGGCGGCCACATCTTTTGTCCCGGCTTCGTCTCTCTCTTCAATCCATTGGTTAAAAACCGCGGCGGCGGAAGACGGCGTGCCGACGATAGTATCCATCATTTCGGATCTCAACTGATGGTAATTGGGCGTTTCAGACGTTCCCCGTGTTTGATCTGTTTCCTGCCTGTGTTTTGCCACAGCAGCCCGGGATACCGGAAGCGGCGATTGATCTTTTGCAGCAACCGCATCATTTTTACTCATGGATTTCTTTATGGATTTTGTAATTGCCCGAATGCCAAGAAAGAACGCGATGATCAACAGAAGAGCAATGCCTCCGGCAAACGCGTATGGACGCCAATCGAAATCAGACGGGATGATCTGCGCCTGTTGCGGTGGTTTCGTTTTAGCCGGCTGTTGCACCTCAGGCTTCTGCTTTGCTGCAAAAAAAGTCGCTTTATCCGGAAACGTTAACCGCTCAATGCGAATCTGATCGCCCCGGGTCGGTTCCAAATCAGCCACAAGGGCCGAATAGCGACGAATGAATGCCCAGTCACTTTCACGCAGGCTCGCATCAACCAGCACATTCACCCGGATACTCGCCACTTGAAAATTGTTTTCCCGAACATAGTTTCTTAAATTGTCACGTTTTTGTTGGGGCGGTGTTGCTTCTCCAAAATCCAGGGGAACGTAGGGTAAGCCGGGCAAATTGTTTACGCTTCTGCTCAAAAGTGCGTCCGGTAACTTTGGTAGCACCCGTTTGGGCTTTACTTTTTGTAATCGTACATCCGCCTTAACAACAAACTTGTTCTCCGGGTAATACAGCAACAGTGCGCTTTGCAGATTCCAGGTTAAATTCGCCTCCATGGAACTTTCAATTTCAGAAAGCGGTTTTTGCGGTTCATAAATCTGCGAAATGCCGGCGGCAGGTAAGAGTAAAAGGCACAGGGCATAAACAACATCTTTAGATTTCACCATTTTCGTCATCTTTTGTTTAGATTTGGTTAATGAATTTACTTCATCTTATCGGATGGTGTGACTAATTCTAAATTGTTGTTGCAATTTTTAAACATTTATGCCGACACACTTTCACAAAAACTTAGCATAATCGTGCAGAGCCCGCTTTTCTTTGCATTTTTAAAAGCTTTTTTTATATTCGGAACAAATCTCTAACCCTGAACGTTCATTACTAATATCGCATCCATTAATTTCAAAACAATCATATCCGACTATTGTAAATCATGAAAAAATATATCAAACTTATTTTCCTGTTTGGAATTTTAGCTGTTTTAATATTGGCCATAACTATTCAACGATACCATGGAAAACCTATGTCACAAGAACATACAAAGGACGGCCGGGTAGGATTGCCGTCCGCAGCAGAAATTGCCCGTTTGCCGAAGGACGGCGGACCCGAGTTTAACCGACTCATTTTTCAAAAAAGTCCCTATCTCTTACAACATGCCAGAAACCCGGTGGACTGGTATCCCTGGGGAGAAGAAGCATTTGCAAAAGCGCGGAGAGAAGACAAACCGATTTTTCTTTCCATCGGTTACTCCACCTGCCACTGGTGCCACGTCATGGAACATGAATCTTTTGAAGACTCCACGGTTGCCGCATTGTTGAATAAAACATTCGTCTGCATTAAAGTCGACCGGGAAGAACGCCCGGATATCGATCAAATCTATATGCAGGTCTGTACCGCTATGACCGGCAGCGGCGGCTGGCCATTGACGATCATCATGACGCCCGATAAAAAGCCGTTTTATGCCGGCACCTATTTCCCGAAAACGAGTCGCTTCCAGAGAGTCGGCATGCTGGATCTTATCCCGGGTATCGACAAATCATGGAAAACAGACCGGCAAAAAATTCTTACAAGCGCAGACCGCGTCGTCGATTTTCTGCAAAAAAACACAGGCGGCCAACCGGGCAGCGCACTGGATAAACAGGTCTTGCAAACGGCTTTTCAACAACTGAGTCAACGCTTCGATCCCACCTACGGCGGCTTTGGTCAGGCGCCAAAGTTTCCTTCACCACACAATCTGACTTTTCTGCTGCGTTATTGGCAGCAATACAAAAGCCCAAAGGCGCTGGAGATGGTGGAAAAAACGCTGCAGCAGATGCATCTTGGCGGCATGTTCGATCAGGTTGGTTTCGGGTTCCATCGCTACTCCACAGACCAGCGGTGGTTTTTGCCGCATTTCGAAAAAATGCTCTACGACCAGGCCGGTCTGGCCATGGCTTATGTCGAGGCCTTCCAGGCAACCGGCAAACAGGAATATGCCGAGATCGCCCGTGACATTTTCACCTATGTTTTGCGCGATATGACCTCACCGGAAGGTGGGTTTTATTCCGCAGAAGACGCCGACAGTGAGGGAGAAGAGGGACTTTTCTATTTATGGACGCCGGAGAAAATTACAGATGTTCTCGGCAAGGAAGAAGGTGACTTCGTCATTAAACTGTTCAACGTCGAAGCCGGTGGAAACTTTCTTGATCAGGCGACACAACAGAAAACTGGCGGCAGCATTCTGTATTTAAAAAAAACCTGGGGCGAGCTGGCAAAAGAGCAGTCTGTTTCAGAAGAACAATTAAAGCAACGGTGGGAAAAAGCCAGAAAAAAACTTTTTTCCGTGCGCGAAAAACGCGTGCATCCCTTTAAAGACGACAAAGTTCTCACCGACTGGAACGGCATGATGATCGCTGCTCTCGCAGAAGGCGCTGCCGTTTTAAATGAACCGACGTACGCCACGGCGGCGCGTAAAGCGGCTGATTTTATCTGGGATTCCGTGCGGGATAAAGACGGGAAACTCCTGAAACGCTACCGTCAGGGAGAAGCAGCTTTACCGGCACACTCGGACGATTACGCCTTTATGGTCTGGGGAATGCTCAATCTCTACGAAGCGACGTTTGATATAGACTATCTGCAGCGGGCCATTTACCTCAACGATATTATGTTGAAGGATTTTTGGGATACAAAAAATGGCGGATTCTTTTTTGCAACAAATAGTCAGGGAGATCTGTTGGTTAGAAATAAAGAAATTTACGACGGCGCCATCCCTTCGGGAAATTCGGTAGCAGCGATGAACCTCCTGCGTCTAAGCAGAATGACCGGCAGCACCGACCTGGAAGAAAAAACCGTGGCCATTGGCAAAGCATTCTCGACCCAACTGACGCAGTCACCCATTAGTAGTACACAACTCATATCTGCATTGCTTTTTGCCTTCGGCCCAACCTACGAAGTCGTCATTGCCGGCACCCTGTCAGACAAAGATACGCAGGAGATGCTGAAGACATTGCAAACGAACTATCTTCCCAACAAAGTTGTGTTGTTCCGCCCCGGTGAAAAAGAAAAGCCACCAATAACAAACATCGCAGCTTTTACGGAATTTCAAAAGTCCGTCGACGGCAAAGCAACGGCGTATGTTTGTAAGAATTTTGCCTGTAATGCCCCAACGACGGATGCTCGGGAGATGTTAAATTTGCTGGGAGGGGGTTCAAAATAGATTTGTTCATCAAAAGGCACAATCAGTGGGTTGGGGGGGCTCTTTTTCTACGCCCGCCGCAAAGTCGGCGCTGACCGTAACTTCCCGGAATCCATCTTGCACCGTCCCTGTAAAAACGTTGCCGCCGTATCCTCCCGGATGCATGTGACCACGAATGTAAACAACGTCATTGGCTTGTATTCGCACCGGTTGCCCGGAACGCACAAATGGCTGCTCATTAACATGGCTATGGGCTAAAATTCGCCGATAAATCAAGGTTCCATTTTCTGAGAGAACTTCCCACCAGTCCGCGTATTGTTCACAGCCTTTGTCAGGGCTCATGATTCCCACTGAGAACTGGTAAGCATTTGGCTCTCCGCTGACTTGCACAGAGTTGACTTGAGCCACCGGTTTTTCTGGCGCGCGATTTTCATCATTTGGCTTTGTTTCGTTAACCGCACAGCCTCCCAGGCAAATCCCGGCCAAAAGCGGCAGCGCGATTATGCCATATTTGAAAAGCAGCGTCTTCATTTGACCTTTGAAAAAGCGCATCCTTTGCATTGGCTACATCCCCTTTCTTTTTTATCTGACGAAATCCTTGCTTATTATGGAGTTCTGTCGTTCTGTAGCGTTTTGGGCAACGTTAATTAGGAAATGCTCATCTAGTGAGCATGGCCATGGGCGACTTCTTCTTCCGTCGCCTCCCGCACCCCGACAATATCAACATCAAAATGCAGCACGACACCTGCCAGTGGGTGATTGGCATCAATTGTGACTTCATCGCCGTCCACTTTCTTCACCATAATGCGCTGAAGGGAGCCGTCCGGCGCCTTTGCCTCAAACGCCATGCCCGCCTCAACGGACTCTACACCCTGAAAAACCGCCCTTTCGACGGTCTGTATTAGGTCAGGCCTGACCTCGCCATAGCCATCCACAGGCTCAACCCTTACCTGCAGAGAATCTCCCTCTACTTTACCTACAAGCGCCTTTTCCAATCCGGATATGATATTGCCTGAACCGTGTAAATAAGCCAGTGGCTCAGAACCTTCTGAACTATCCAGCACGTTTCCGTCATCGTCAGTTAGCTTATAATGCATGCTGACAACCAAATTATCACCAATCAACAAAGACATCGTCTCTCCTTCATTTTACCTGAAACATTCATTCTATAGATTGTTATGACAGATTCACGACGAGTTGAGCACCCGGTCACTAATACGCTCGCCTATTTGGAACGACACTAACTAGTGATTCACCGAAAACTCACGTTCTGTCATTTCGACCCGGCCGACGCCGGGGAGAACTCTGGCAACGCGCATGTGTTTGATTCTAAGAAACTGTTTTTATAATAGATCACTGTTAACGCTCCAGATTCCTCACCCTGAACAGCGGGTTCGGAATCCGGCAACCGCCCGGATAAAATTGACGTTTTCGTTCAATCACTAACTAATATACTCGCTGTTAAGCCGCCTAACAGGGCTTATTCCGCCTCGACTGCATGCAGTTTCCGGTACTCCTCACCTTTTAACTGCAAGCCTTCGTTTAAAGCCTCTTTTTCATCCAGATTTTGTTGTGCGGCAAAATCCCGGACATCCTGGGTGATTTTCATTGAACAGAATTGCGGCCCGCACATGGAACAGAATCTCGCATCTTTAAAGGAATCGTGGGACAGAGTTTCGTCGTGGTAGGCGCGTGCCGTTTCCGGATCCAGAGAGAGGTTAAATTGGTCTTCCCAGCGAAATTCAAACCGTGCTTTGGACAACGCATCATCTCTCTGTTGCGCACCGGGGCGTCCTTTGGCCAGGTCAGCGGCATGGGCAGCAATTTTATACGCGATGAGTCCCTGTTTCACGTCCTCTTTATTCGGCAAACCGAGATGCTCTTTCGGCGTCACGTAGCAAAGCATGGCGGTTCCGTACATGCCGATCATCGCAGCACCAATGGCAGAGGTAATGTGGTCATACCCGGGTGCGATATCCGTGACCAGTGGTCCGAGCGTGTAGAACGGTGCATCATGACAAACGTCCTGTTCCCTGTCAACATTTTCCTTAATCAGGTGCATGGGCACATGGCCGGGACCCTCGATCATCACCTGAACGTCGTGTTTCCAGGCCAACTTGGTCAACTCGCCAAGCGTATCCAATTCGGCAAACTGTGCCTTATCGTTTGCATCGGCGATGCAACCGGGGCGAAGACCGTCACCCAAAGAAAAGGCAACATCATATTTTTTCATGATCTCACATATTTCTTCGAAGTGCGTGTAAAGAAAGTTTTCTTTATGGTGATACAGACACCATTTTGCCAGAATGGAACCGCCGCGGGAAACGATTCCGGTAATCCGGTTCGCGGTGAGTGGAATATAACGCAGCAGAACGCCGGCATGAATGGTCATATAATCCACGCCTTGTTTTGCCTGATCTTCGATAACCTTCAACATAATTTCAGGTGTGAGCTCTTCCGGGCTATTTACGTACGTCAATGCTTCATAAATGGGAACGGTACCGATGGGTACGGTGGCGCTCCGCAGAATTGCTTCCCGGGTCTTAATAATTTCTTTTCCGGTTGAAAGATCCATCACCGTGTCGGCACCCCATTTTATTGACCACTGCAGCTTTTCCACTTCTTCTTCAATGTTTGAGGTGGTAGGAGAATTTCCTATATTTGCATTAATTTTTACCGCGAATTTCCGACCGATAATCATGGGTTCCAATTCCGGGTGATTGATATTTGACGGAATGATCGCCCGTCCTTCAGCAACCTCGTTGCGCACAAACTCCGTTGTTACATGCTCTTTTTCAGCTATGTGCGCCATCTCCCGGGTGATGACGTCCTTTCTGGCGTAGTGCATTTGAGAAACATTTCCCCCTTCTCTCTTATCTATGATAGCATTTGTCATCTTTCAATCCTCCTTAGTATGAATAAAAAACCGCTTCGTTTTTATCTTCGAAAACGAGAACGGTCTCCGATGTCAAAACTTCTGAAAGTTGAGACATCGCCAACTCAAAATCTTCTTTACTTTTTTTCTTTAATCAAAATAATCTCGGTGCCGTTTTCTGAAAAAGCATATTTCACATCATCCATTAATGATGATAAAATAAAAATCCCGCGTCCGCTTTCTTTAAGTAAATTTTCCGGTGCTAACGGATCACCAACATTTTGGGGGTTAAAGCCCTCGCCTTCATCTCTAATTTTACAAATAAGTTTTCTTTCTTCAAACAAAAATTTTATGGTGACGTGTTTATTTTCATTTTGTTTGTTGCCGTGTAAAATTGCATTATTCACTGCCTCAGTTACCGCAATTGCGAGACTATCCTTATCCTCTTCATTAAAACTCATTTTGTTGGCAGCTTTTTCACATAATTTTTCTACGGCCGCTATATGTTCAAGACTGCTGGGAATCGTCATTTCAAATTCGTTTTTTCTTTTCTTAGTCACGCAATTCCTTTCACTTTAAAAAAACCAATTGACATTCACGTCGAAATTATTGATTGTTTCTGTGCGTCTGCGAAACGAATTAACAAACTGAATATTTCCTAAAAACAAAACTTCCATCGAAGGGTGCGGTTGATACCTGACCTGAACAATCGGCCCCCAATTGGTATGCATTGTCTGCAATTTTTTGTCGAAATTACCCTTCGAATTGAGATTATGTTGCCAGCGTTTCTGGTTGAAATAACTTCCTCCAACCGATATATTCATACCGGAATGTAATCTTTTTTTTAGCATAAAACGAATTTCCCGATTTTGCCAGGAGAGAGCTAAATTCTGCCGCCAACGACTATAAAATAAACGTCCCTGTTCTGCTAACTCAAGATCAACGGACAACTCCGCACTCATATTCCCGGGAAACGGGAAATGGCTGATATTAGATACAATAAATTGACGGCTGACGATATTTCGATTGCTCGTCGCAGCATCGTCAAAATCATACGTTTGGTATTTTGACCGGACGATAAACTTCTGCTTGAAATACCATTGCCGTTGCGGCTGAAAAACCACTTCAGGAGTCAACTGAAAGATCCGCTCCCAATTATTACCACTGCTGAATCTCCCGGAAATAAAAACAAAATGATTTAAGAATACCCCTCCCGACCAAACCAGATGTAACGTTTTGTTAAACGTATGTGCATGTGAAAAGAATACTTGCCAGCGAATAAAATCATGATCATTGGGACTTGTCGTATCTGACGTATCGTATTGAAATTTTGAAACGGCAGCAAAAAATCCTAAAGAATCCGCCGAGCTCAACGCATATCCGCTGTGTGTGTTTAATTCTACTAACTTATCTTCCGAGTCAAATCCCACTGTCGGGAAACGGCCAAAGGGGTCCGGTGTGCGGTCGACCTTACGTTTATCGTCGCGTGTACGAAGCCGAAAATTCCAACCCACGTTTCCAACCCACTTTGACTTTTTCATTTTCAAATTCAGCGAATGCCGTGACTCGAATCCTGCATCCTCCTTCTGTAAATCTGTGGAGCTGCCTTTTATATTCTTCACTTTGAACGATGTTGATAAAAGCGCATTTTTAACATAAAGAACCGAAGAAGAGCCAACCTTGTAACTAAGTTTATTTTCGATACCCCTTCGGGACTGGATTAAGTTGCGTATAAAAACACCGGTCGTAAACGCATCGAAACTATCGCGGCGTAACCGGTCAAAAATGATCGCCAGCGTATCTGCTGTGGATTCATAAAACTGCCGCTTAATCGTATAGCGAAATTTAATATCATCGTTCCTCCGTTTTGGGAATATATCCCTTTCTCCGAAAAATGTCAAATTCGTGCTGTAGCCATTAAAATCGAACCGATCAACATCCGCGGCTAATCCATACCCCACCCCCTGGTCGCTTTGCTCCAGTTGCGTTTGCCACTGACGACTGATTTGCGGTGATAGCCTTATATTCCTAAACGGCGTATAATGTATTTTTGTGGTGCCGGAATAATAGGTCACACTGTTATCAAAGCCAGCCAAGGGATCCGACAAAACACGGGAGTCGAACGATGCTTCAAACATAAGCTTTGTAGCAAAGGGATACGTGAACTGCACCACAAAATTCTGATCGTCCTTCCATAAATCTTTTGCTTTCGTTTGCTGTAACGTTGTACGATAATTCTCTCGCAAAAGGAATTGCAGTTTTTTGCCAACGCGTTTATGGTAATTGAATCTGTAAAACCATTCGTAAATATTAAGCGACCGGTTGAAATTTAATCGTGAATACCGCGGTTGCATCAGCAGAGGCTCGGTGTTAACGCCTGTTTGAGCAATCGCCAGACCGTCCGGAGACCCGCTAAGTACTCCAGTTGCTAAAATGGTCCATGCCATTAATTTACTCAAACACATTTTTCTCTATGGAAATTAACCCTTGTTTTTCGGGTTTTGAATTCTTGTTGGATTCTTATTAGCATCAGGTACGATAGCTCCGCCGGAAATAACCAGCTTCAACGCTTCTTCAATGGTGAGATCTAATTCAACCATTTCCGCCTTTTTCACAAACAGCAAAAAGCCAGACGTCGGATTTGGGGTCGTTGGCAAAAAAACACTCACGACGTCGTCTTCCAGCGCGTCCTGAACAGACCCCCTGGTATCCTGCGTATAAAACCCGATGGAATAAATTCCTTTCCTGGGATATTCAAACAAAACGGCCTTTTTAAAAACCTCTCGCTTTGCCGAAAAAAAAGCCTGACTGATTTGTTTTGTAGCGCCATAAACACGATTAATCAAAGGAATTCTCTGCATCAATCGATCGCCCAAATCCACCAGCTTTTTACCGAAATAATTTCGTGTAAACAACCCGGTAAAGGTAATGATTAAGATTAACGTGATAAAACCAATGCCTGGAATTCTTCTTCCACCAATTTCAAGACCGAATCTGTATAGAAGCCTGGATACAAAATCGTTTAAGATATCATCGATTGAAAGAAATAAAAGTTTGATGATAAAATACGTTACAGCTAAAGGAACCAATACCAGCAATCCGGTTAAAAAATAAGCTCTGAATTTTTTACCGATGCCTCCTTTTGGCACCAAGGGTTTTGAATCGCTCACTTCTGTGCCTTCTGATTGAATTTATAAATCGTTTCGCCTTTTTTGCCCATGGTATATTTTTCACGGGCAATCTTCTCTATATGTGTGGAATCTGCTTTTAATTTTTGAATTTCTGTCTGGAGGTCCAAGTTTTTTTTCTTCTGATTTGCAATCTCAGAAATCAACGCTTTCCTCTTCTGCTTCAATTTCCATAAATGATATAAATTGTAGTCACCCGCAAAAAACAAATAAATAATCAACACAAAAATACTTGTGATGAACAGACCGATTTTCCATTTTTTTTTCAGTGCCATATTTTCATTCCTTTACTGTTGCATTGTCCCTAAACTCAACCATCCGACCAGCGTGCCGATGATAATGGAGAATAAGTTAACTACGCTATTGTCCACCCAGGAAAACCCGGCAACACAGCGGGCCGGACCGTGTTCCAGGTGTGTTGGTTTTTCAATTGTTTTTTGGCAAACCGGACAAAGATACTTTGCTTGTAAACTGGCACCTAAAATACTATCGACGGTCTGTGAAAACACTCCGATCGCGAAAATCGAAAAGATATGATACCAGGTAAAATTTATGTGGGCCAAACGATAAAAAATCCATCCCCCCGTTATTGCAAGGGAAAAAGATCCGATAGCAGCTCCCCAGAAACCAAGCAACGTGACTCCGCCAGAGCTGCCTGCGTCTGCCGGCTTAAATGAAATAATGGAACGTGGTTTTTTCTGTGACAGAATTCCGATTTCACTGGCCCATGTGTCCGATGTTGCCGATGCCAGAGCGATGAGAAAAAGAAACACAACCCGCATGTCATGCTTAAAACTCCAGGCAATGACCAGAATGGTTGGTACAAATCCATTCGCGAAGACTTGAAACCAATTTCTTCGATCCATATCATTAGCAAAAATATATAACCTTGACTTTTGCGTGTGATTAGTTTTTGACAACAGGTTAGACGAGACAAAAAAGAATAATATCGGCGCACTAAATGGAAGTTGACCCAGGCTGAAAACGATCCACCCCATCAGAAAAGCAACGAACGCCCCCCCTCTGGTCAACAGTTTTAATCGATAAGACACCACAGCAGCCGTTGTGGCAAGAATAAAACCACCCAGATAAACCACATTTGATTCCATGAAAAATAATGCTGATATTTAAGAATCTTTTCACATAAAGTCAACGATTATTTGCCACTTACCAAAGCCTTCAAATCATATTTTATACACAATCTCCATCATCTTTCCGGCTAATTGCGTTGTAAAACAAGCATCTAAACTCACTATCACTTTTCCTTAGCCTCAACAAGTTATCCACATTTTTTTGTGGATAACATTCCACTGTGGCCTAAGAGACATGCAAGTCAATATCTGTTGTCAATTATTAATACTTAAAGCAATAAAAGGTTCTAGCCGGAACACCTCACCTGAATCCCAACAAATAAATCTACGTAAACCATTAATTATTTAAAGCTTATGACAACCATAAAACGGCTGAAGTTTTATCTGTCGCCAAAAAATCCGTATTATTCGCCCAAATTCGCAGTTTCTTGAGAATTTTGCGTTATTTTAAGATATAAAGAAAATATAGCCATCTCTTAAAAGTTATCCACACTTTATTCACACTACCTGTTTTCTTCTTAGTGAGCAAAAATCACAAAAAACAAGTGTATTTTTACTTATTAAAACATTTTAACAGATACAGGATTTAATTTTTCCAATTGTCGTCCTTTACGTCTGCCAACTGGCCTTCTGTGGCCGCGATAGTTACGGCAACCGTTGAATCTCCAGTGATATTCGTAACCGTTCGGCACATATCCAGAATTCGGTCGACGCCTAAAATCAGAGCAATCCCGGCGCTGGGAACATGAATCGCTTCCAGAATAATCACTAGCATGATAATACCGGCTCCCGGCACTGCAGCCGTCCCAATGGACGCTAAGACCGCGGTCAGAATGATCGTCAGTTGGGCGCCAATATCTAAATCAAGCCCGAGTGTCTGGGCGATAAAAACCGCTGCAACCGCCTGGTAAAGTGCGGTGCCATCCATGTTTATGGTAGCACCAAGCGGCAGAACAAAAGCAGACACTTCTTCTGAAACACCGAGATTTTTCTCGCAACTCTCCATTGTAACCGGAAGTGTCGCGCCACTGGAACTGGTGGAGAAAGCTAAAATCTGTGCTTGTGAAATACCTTTGAAAAATTTCACAATCGGCATCGGCGTGAACAACTTTAATATGATCGGATAGGTGACCAGTGTTTGTACAAGAAGGCCGAGAATAACCGCCAAACAGTAGTAGCCTAACGCACCTAACAACTCCCCGACCTGGTGAATATTATCTTTAGCAACACTGTTGATGGTATCGGCAATGAGAGCAAAGACACCGATGGGTGCCATAAGCATTATATTATCCACCATTTTTATAATCACGTCATTTAACCCCTTGAAAAAACCCAGGAACGGTTTCGCCTTCTCTTCGGATACTTGAATGATGCCAATACCAATGAAAATTGCGAAAAACACAACTTGCAGCATATTTCGATTACTGGCAGCAGAGTTGGCAAAATTGGACGGTACTATATCCACCAAGGGTTGTAACGGTCCGCGTTCTTTAGCTTGCTGGGCAGCTTGTTTCTTCGTTTGCACATCCGTTTGGTAG
Organism: uncultured Calditrichaceae bacterium; assembly: GCA_964455375.1. GTDB lineage: Bacteria > Zhuqueibacterota > Zhuqueibacteria > Oceanimicrobiales > Oceanimicrobiaceae > CAYVXE01. The sequence goes on along the minus strand of CAYVXE010000003.1, from coordinate 62,415 downwards.
ACGGACTGTAGTTTTACTCGCATATCCTGGGGAACACTTTTCCCTGGTCTGAGCATATTTACGATGAGTAGCCCTATCGTCACGGAAACAGCCGTGGTGGTTATATAAATAAAAATGGTCTTGCCGCCGATACGGGAAAGCTTTTTTAAATCCGAGAGAGAAGCAACACCGGAAATTAGTGATCCGAGAATGAGCGGAATGGCAATCAATTTTAGTAAATTAATAAATATTTTCCCGAAAGGAGCGATCCAATCAGACGTAAACGCACCCCAACCATTTATCGCAGCAACGATTCCATAAATCAGACCTAAAATTAAACCGATAATAATCTGCCAATGCAATTTAAGCTTCATTTTTCCCTCCGGAACAATATTGAGTGGTTTTAAGGTAAGCAACGATTGCTCGGTGTGTCACATACAAATGTAAAATACGCATTCTCTTCTATTATGTAAAGAAAAAAGCTGCCGATTTTTCTTTGATTCTTTCTTGCAAAATCTTTAAATTGATTGCTAAATACAAACCTATTTATACTGGAGAAAAATTTTGCGCTTGCTAAACGTGTTCATCGCACTTGTTTTTCTAATGCCGATTATCGGATGCCAGCAACAGTCTTCGCCCAGAATGGATAACACGCAATATCTCGCTGACATCGAAAGCTGGCATCAAAAACGCATTGCTGATCTGAAAAGTGATACTGGGTGGCTGAATCTGGTCGGGTTGTTTTGGCTAAAACAAGGAAAAAACACCTTTGGTTCCGGTCCGCAGAATGATATTGTTTTTCCGGGACAAGCCCCCAAACGGATAGGAACTTTTTATCTCAAAAATGGTCACGTTACGGTGAAAATCAGGAGCGGCGTAAACGTTTATTATCAAGAAAAGAACGTGACCACCCTGACGCTCACCCCTGATACGGAAAGCAACAAAACGACTCTAAAACTCGGTTCCCTCAGATGGTTCATTATCAAGCGCGGTGATGCATTTGGCGTACGATTGCGCGACCTCGACAGCCCACTCATATCCGATTTTCCCGGAGTAGAAAGGTTCCCGGTGGATCAAAACTGGCGGCTTACGGCCACATTTGAACCCTATGATCCACCTAAAAGCATCCCCATTCCCACCGTTCTCGGGACCACAATCCACGAACCGTCACCCGGAGCGCTTGCATTTAAAATACACGGGAAAACCTACAAACTCGACACTCTGGACGACGATGGCGGTTACTGGGTTATTTTCGGTGATGAAACCAATGGCGAAGAAACTTACGGCGGTGGACGATTCCTGGTTATCGACAAACCGGACAGCTTGGGCAATCTTACCATCGACTTTAATAAAGCGTATGATCCACCATGCGCTTTTACCCGCTTTGCCACCTGTCCGTTGCCTCCGGCACAAAATCGACTGGCGGTAAAAATCGAAGCTGGAGAAGAAGCATATCACGGCCCCGGCGGCCATTGATTCTTAATAATGAGTTTTTACGGCAAAAAGATACAATGACCTTTTACGAAAAAACAGATGCAATCATAAAAAAGAAGAACAGTTTACTTTGTGTGGGATTGGATCCGGACTGTCGGAAGTTTCCTGACTCTCTAAAGAACCACCCGGACGCATTATTTGTTTTCTGTTCTGAAATCATTTCTGCAACCAAAGAGGTCGCTGCGGCATTTAAACTCAATTTTGCATTTTTCGAAGCAGAGGGCGTCAAAGGCTGGAACGTGCTTGAACGCCTGATGGATCACATGCCGGAAGATATCATAACCATTGCCGACGCAAAACGTGCCGACATCGGAACGTCTTCTGAAATGTATGCCCGGGCTATTTTTGAAAATCTGAATTTTGACGCCGTCACTGTGAACCCGTACATGGGGTGCGACTCGGTAGCTCCTTTTATTGGCCGTTCCGAAAAGGGCGCTTTTATTCTCGGAGTCACATCAAATCCAGGCGCCAAAGACATCCAACACCTCACGGTGGACGGAGAACCGCTTTATGCACACGTGATTCGTTCGGTATTAGCATGGAATCGTCATGAGAATTGCGGTCTGGTTGCCGGTGCCACACACCCGCAACAGATGAAAACCATTCGCACCTTAGCTCCTCGTCTGCCTTTCCTCATTCCCGGGGTTGGCGCACAAGGGGGAAATTTGCAGACAGCAGTTGCGTTCGGCACCGACCCGAATGGGGGGCGCGCGTTTATCAATTCAAGCCGCGGCATCCTTTACAAATCCTCCGAAAATGACTTTGCTGAGGTCGCTGGGAGGGAAGCAGAAAGACTTAATGAACAAATAAATCAATTTAGAAAAGCAAAACTTTCACATAAAAAAATATGATGACCAACGACGACGTTTTAACTATTTTTCAACAAACCGGTGCGCTGCTAAATGGCCATTTCATTTTAACGTCCGGATTGCACAGCACTCAATATTTCCAGTGCGCCAAAGTCCTGCAGCATCCGCAGTATGCCGAAAAGCTCTGCTCTGAAATCGCCGATCATTATCAAAACAGAAACGTTCAGTCGGTGATCGCGCCTGCAATTGGCGGCATCATCGTTGCGCATGAAGTTGCCCGCGCGCTGGGGGTTCGCGCGATCTTTGCCGAAAGAGAAAACGGGCGTATGGCTTTACGCAGAAACTTTGCCATTCAAAAGGATGAAACGATTCTCGTGGTGGAGGACGTCATTACCACCGGCGGTTCGGTCAAAGAAGTCATCGAACTGGTGCATTCACTTGGCGCCAATCCCTTGGGTGTCGGCTGCATCGTCGATCGCAGCGGGGGGAACGCACAGTTCGGACTTGACTTTTTTTCGGTCATGCAGTTGCAGATTGAAACATTCCAACCGGATGATCCGGCCGTTAAGAATCTCGGCCCGGCACACAAGCCGGGAAGCAGGGGCCTGCAAAAAAATGGTTAACGTCCGGGTTCCCGCATCCACATCGAATCTCGGTTCTGGATTCGACACCTTCGGTCTGGCGCTACAGATGTACCTGACCGTAAAAATGGACGTCAGCCCCACAGACCTGCACATCGAGGTTTCCGGTGAAGGCGCCGATGAAATTCCCCGCGACGAAACAAATCTTGTTTATCTGGCAGTAAAAAAGTTTTTCCTTCATGTCAACCAAATGCTGCCTGCCTTGAACATCACAGTCAAAAATGAGATTCCTTTGTCCCGTGGTCTTGGAAGCAGTGGCGCAGCAACGATTGCAGGATTGGCTTGTGCCGCAAAACTCACCGGCCTAAACACAAAAAAAGAGTACCTGCTTTCCCTGGCAAACGAACTTGAAGGCCATCCGGAAAATGCCGCGGCGTCACTGTTTGGCGGCTTCACGATAAATTGCCTTGAGAAAGGCCGTCCGGTGACAAAAGCGTTTCCCGTAGAACCCAGTCTCACGATGGTCGCGTTAATTCCCGACGTGACCATTTCCACCAAAGCGGCACGGCAGATTTTACCCGGTTCGGTGAGCCACAAAGACGCGGTTTTCAACATTCAACGCAGCGCTCTTCTCACACATGCGTTCATGAGTAAAAATTACGAAGCGTTATCCATCGCCATGCAGGATAAAATACACCAACCGTATCGCAAACAACTCATCCCCGGCTACGACGCATTTGCAGGGGTCGCCGTCGAATCGAAAGCACTCGGAGTCTGTGTCAGCGGGTCTGGATCAACGATCCTGGCCTTTACCGCAGATGACGGAACATCTTTGCAGGACGCCTGGCAGCAAAAAGCACGCGCCTTGAATATTCCAGCGGTATGTCGAATTTTCACAGCCGACAATCAGGGCGTGATATATTTCTAAGTCGAGCAATTTAACCCCGATTCCCACAAGAGCTGCCATATCTTTCATTACGTTCAAATTGGTTAATTTCTCCGAAAGGACGTCGATAATATTTCTACGTTTATACAGGAATTCTTTTTAACGATTAGGGATGATTATGACGTCACGCACTCGCATACGTTTCTCTGTTTTTATTCTCTTCTCTGTGAGTTGTTTCTTTTATGCCTGCGGCAATCAACCCACGGAACCAGCAAATAACGGCGACAGAATACAACTCGAAAATGATGAAGCGACTTTAAGTGCTCAAATTACTTATGTAAACAAAACAATTCCGGTAGAGTTTTCGACACGAAAAACCGGTGCAAGCTATCTTTCACAAACAGTGCCGTTTCAACTGAAACTAAGGGCTGAAGTTTCCCCGCCGATTGTGGACGGACAATTCTTACATGCCAGTCACGTAACGTTTGACGATTCACACGCGTATGTTTCATACAGCACCGCGCAAAATCAATATCGTGGCGCTGTGGAAATCGTCGATGTGGTAAACCCCGAACATCCGATTTTACTATCGCAGGCGCTGTTTCTGGACACCGACATCACCATTGCGACAGCATTTGCAGGAAAACTTTTCCTTGGTGAAGCAACGGCCAGTGACCGCAATCCAGTATTTGACACACCGGCCTGCCTTGAAATTCTCGACTTACAGGCTAATCGACTGACGGATAATTCTCAACGGTTTGACCTGCCAAGTTTTAACGCCAACGATGTGGCCTGTTTTGATAACTCGGTCTTTGTAACATCCGGTACGACAAACGGGGCGCTCTCAGTGTTCAAACAACACGCCCTTTCGCTGGAAAAACAAATCCCCCTGGAGGGGGCGAAGGCGATCGATAAAACCGATTCCTATGTTTTGGTTTTGGAGGGAACCGGAACGAACCTGCATTTGTTTGATCGTTCTACCTTGACTTTTATTAAAACAATCAGCCTTGGATGTGATAATTTTCTTCAGGAAAAAGCAGAAATGGCTGTCGATGGAGACAATGTTTATCTATCCGCTTTCCGCTGTGGCGTTTTGGTTGTAGATTTAAAAAACGAAACGGTAGCCACCGCCATTCCGGCGCCAACCGGCGGCCAGACAAATGGCGTCTCGGTAGCAAACGGACGCCTTTTCATGGCAAATGGTAGCGACGGCTTGATGATCGGCAAAATCACCCTTGCCGGCATCGTGTCTTTAGGTAAAGCGACATTCGAAGGTTCAACGAATTTTGTCGCCTCCAAAGACAATCTTGTCTTTGTCGCCAACGGTGTCGGTGGATTAAAAATCCTTGAAATCGTCGAACCCGTTGCACCAATCACGGTTTCTGTCGAAAGCGTCGTCCTGGCAGATGGCGGAGAGTCCGGTTCTTCCGACTTACACGTAGCTGAGGTCGACATCAAAACCCGGGGGAAATACAGAATCGATACGACTGTCTGGTACAACAGTGGCGACGAGCAAAAAAACGAAAGTTTTTACCTGGAACTTCAGGACGAAAGCGGAAACAAAACAAAACCGCTAAATCCCAACGCAGGAGGGTACAAAGTTGTACCCGATGATCCGGGAGAGCCACACACGGTTATGCGCGACAGTGGAACGTTTCCCTTCTCGCCAGGAAAATATTTCATCAACGTTTATCATTATGCAAAAATTGCAAACCAATACCCGCAATTTATAAACGGATCTATTAACGGCGCAGAGAGTGTACACATTAAAGGCTTTACCATAGAATATGTTGACCGGTAAGTTTCATTCAACCTCATGCGGTAGCAGATGTGTGCTTTACTCCAGGTGTAAAAAATCAAAATATAGATCGACTTCCTTCTTCGGCTGGACGATAAACAAGTAAACCGCCTCAATGGAGCTTAACTTTAATGGCCGTTTGCTGCCGGAGGTTATCACCTTGCTCAATGGCAGGATGTAGTGCCCGGCACCCGGTTGCAACATGATCGTCAAATTAAAACGGTTCTCAAACTCAGGGTGCTCCTGTTGATCGTCAATGCGAATGTGTAGCGGCAGGGAATCCGGAAGCGGATTAAACAGATCAAAATGCAGCGCCGAATATCTCGACCAGTCCGGATCAAACCGGCGAATTTTCAACCCCGGGTACAAACCGGGATAAAGCTCTGCTTTTAGGCTGAATTTACCATGCGTCACATGTTCCGGAGACAGGCTGTACAATTGCCGGCACTCCCATGTCAATGCATTTAAATCGGCTTCCGTTTCAAAATCAAAGTCAAATGGTTCTGTTTCTGTGTCGTTCCTCGCACAGGCACAAAAAACAAGTGGTAAGACGCTCCAAAAAACGATCTTTTGTAAAAGATTCTTACTGCAAAACATCGGTCCTTTTCCTAAAATTTAAACACGGCTATTTCAGGCCGCACCCCAAAACGAAACGGGAAATCGGATGTACCTGTGCCACTGGTAACATACAAACTTTTCTCACCATCTTTGAAATAACCGTACATGTGCTCCGGGTCCGGTTTACGACCCCAAAGTTTCCATAGAAAAGTCGGCAAATAAACCTGGCCACCATGGGTATCACCAGACAGAACGAGTACATTCCTGCCTTTCGGAATTTTATGATATACCGTCGATGTATGGCTAAGCAAGATGACCGGTGTGCGAACGATAAGCGGTGGAACATTTTGCAGTCGCGGTCTCAGCCCCTCACGGCTGTCAACACCAGCAATGCGCAAGAAACGACCGTTCAGGTTCAGATCGATAAAACTGTCCCGGATAAATTTAACCTGATTTAGCGGTGTCGGTTTGCGTATATTCTGACTGTGGCAAAAGGTACAACTCTCCCTGCTGCGCTGATAATCCGAATCACCCAAAACCGCGTACACACCAAGCGGAGCAGATAGTTCTTTTAGAAAATGGAAAACATTCCTGTAATCCTCTTTTGTCGAGGTCCAGGGAACAAAATCACCCACCAGGAAAATAATGTCCGGTTTTATCTTTTCGATAGCGAACAATAATTGTGAAACAGACGTCTTGTTTCCCGCGCTCAGATGCAAGTCGCTTAGTAAAATTGCCCGCTTGCCCCGCAAGACGTTTGAAAAGGATGACTGCTGTAAATTAACCGTTTGAATTTTAAGCGTGTTTGAAACCAAAAAGAGAACGATCACAACGATGCAAACAGAAAAGACCAGCACCTGTAACCATCTTTTCTTTTGTATATTTATTTGAGACGCCTTACCTGAAAACTTCTTCATAAATTGCCTGGTTGAAACCTACGAGTAATGTACGACCGACCTGGATCGTGGGGGCACGCAAGTTTCCCGTAGGACCTAAAAGAAATGTAACCAACTCTTCCGGAGTCGCAATGTCTTCCTGCAAATTAAAACGTCTGATCTTTTTCCCCTTCGCAACATACAGCCGCTCCTTCTCCCTAAGGAGTTTCTTTGCATCCTCAATCTGCAATTTCTTTGAGGCGCTGACTGTCGTATTGATGTCCACATGATTCAAGGCAAGAAACTCTTGCGCTCTCTTACAGCTCGTTCAGCCGTTGCGAAAATAAAACCAATCTACTTTTTTCATTCAAGATCCCTTTCGGTGCTACATGTTTTCTCTGAGCCTTGCTATTTTCTGACAAATGTCGCCAGCACCGACATGACTTCTCGTTCGGTGTCCCCACCCGACGGACGATTCAGGCGAAGACCGTTCACGATTAGAGTCGTGGATCCGCCACCATCTAAGTTCAGCGCCCACACAGAGCCAACTCCGAGCATTAAATCAGCAAGTTCTTCCAGGTTAACGCCGCGGCTCTCCGGTTGACGACCATCCACAGCCATTAAAATAAGCTCGCCATTGGCGGTAATTCCCGCGGCGCTCCGCGGATGGACATTGGGAATGGCAGACCCGAAGAACACTTCCTCGTCTGTCGCCACATGAACCTTACCTTTGGAAATTAACATGGGGCCGGCAGAAACGGCATCGTTCACCTGCCACAGGATCGCTCGCTTAAAATCTAACTTTTTCGGTTTGTTTTGCCTGTTTTTAAGTGGTTCGGACCAGGCGAAAAGCGTATCGTGACGATTGCGCACCCACTTGATATCAATTCTATCGTCTTCAGTAAAGCCGATCGCTGAGCGGGCTGCGGGATACCGGACCGCTTTTCGCATAACAGATCGCGTTGCAGAAGCCATTATTTTGCCATCACAAACCAGTAAACCGGCATGTCGCGCTGGCGTTTGTCCCATTACAAAATAGCCGGCGTTGATTGCGACGACGGCGTTTTCATCATGGGCAAAACTGGAGACGGTCTCACGATTGTCTCTGGAATCATCCGACAGCAATACTTTTGTAAAAATCTCTGGCCGGGACTCTTGAATACGCACATACCACGCTTTCAACGGCAAATGCTCGTTGGAACCGGAATAGACCCGTATTCCATCGGGTAATTTTGTGTTGAGCGAATCCACGGCCTGCCAGTTCATTACGATTGAAGCATCGCCGGTGACGGACCGGGTACACGAAGCAAAGAGGACAGTCGTGAATGCCAGCAAAGCAACGAGATGGTTTTGACGCGAAACGGAAGAAGAGGACATAAATAAAATCGATTTAAAAAATCCGGTAATGTTTTACACCCCAGGAAATCTCTTGCGCCGTCACTTTGATCATACTTGCCGTTGGTACGGCGAGAAGCATGCCCAAAAGACCCAAAAGCTGACCGCCAATTAAAATGACCATGATTATCGTTAGCGGATGTAACTCAACACTTTTTGAAACAATAACCGGGGAGACGAAGATATTTTCAAATAATTGGATACTTGCAAATGCCACAGCTACCGCAGCAACGGACCCCATGGAGCCCGTATCGATCAGAGCAATAATAATTGCAGGAACGGCGCCAACCAACGGGCCGAAATATGGAATCATATTCGCGATACCGGCAATGGCGCCAATGAAAAAATAATAGCGAATATCCAGCAAATAAAGCGCGAAAATTGAAAGCGCTCCGACGATGCTGGCCACCAATAACTGGCCGCGAATGTACCGGCCTAATTGCGTAGACATTTTATGTAACAGAATTAAAGACATCTCAAAATAGCGATTTGGTACCCAGCTTATAACAGCCTTTTTCATTCGCCGGCCGTCTTTCAAAAAGAAAAAGGTCATAAATGCCATCATAACAAGGGAAACGATTGTCGACAGTGCGTTTACCACCATGGAAAAGCTACTTTTCAAAATTGAATTGACCTTTGACCGAAGCTCATCCTGGAGTAACGGATTGTCTAAAATCGGAATGGTATCACCTAATTTCTGTTGGATCTTCTTTAAAATATCATCGCCGGACTGCTCACTAAAGCCTGTACTTAATTGATGAATTTCATTGCTAAAAACCGGCACCAGATATTTAAATGCTAACAATGCTAACATCAGAATGAACAGAAAGACCAACGCAGAAGCAAACAAGCGTTCAACACCGCGATTTTCAATAAATGTGACCACCGGTTCAAGAAGAAAGGCCAGAAAAAGGGCTACAATGATGGTGGTGAGCACCGAACGCAACGCCGGCAACAAGGCGATAATTCCTAAGACAGCCAGGCCAATAAAGCCCCACAGTACCAATTTACGGACGGTTCTGGGACTGAAGCTGATGGTAAATACTTGCGTGCCGTTTTCCGTGGCTTTCATGTGATGACTTTCGATTCCTCCAGTTTTGTCCACAGGGCCTGTAATTCTTCGTTGGTGTGCTTTAAGCGTTCTCCGATGAGCGATGCTAACTGAAAAAGGAATCTATTTCCTAATCGCGGCTTTCTTTCAATTAATTCCATTAAATCCGGTCGAAAAAGTCCCAGAATTACAGATTTCTCCAGAGCAACCGCAGAGGCCGAGCGCGGAGATTCATCCAATAATGCAAGCTCACCCAAAAACTCCCCTCGTTTTAATGTTGCCAACTCCTCCCGACCTGCTTCCAGACTTTCTTTGTATATGCCGATGCTCCCTTCCAATACCACGTACATACCCACGCCAGGTTCGCCTTCCCAGAAAATTGTTTCGTCTGCTTTATAGGTGCGCCGGTGCATAAGTTTCTCAAATTCGTTTAAACTGTATTTATTCATCCCGCGAAATAGAGGTATTTGCCGTAAAATTGCCCGAATCGTTTCTTTCTCACTGGAGTCCTTTTTAAAAATATTACCCCAAATAGCATCACCGACATGAAAATTGAAAACGGATTTTTTTTGGGTTTCTTGTTTACGCAACATGATTCTTTGTACCGGGTTAGGTCTTAAACAATAATTTACGCCGTGTTCTCCCCCAATATTGAATGTTAAATATAGATATTAAACTCAGGTTAATCAAGACAATTATAAAACAACCGCTTAACGGTTTTTTTCCGGTTTGTGTACGTCCTCTCCTCAAAAGCATATTTTACCCAGAATCGTTTGCTTTGCAGCACCGGTGGCGGACGGGACATTGTTGCAGTTTCCCATAAGCGTTTCATTTGCCAGAACAGCAAAACAAACAGCCTCTTTAGCATCGGAAGACAAGCCAAGGTCATCTATGATCTTCACCTGCGCCGGTGCGGCCCTTTTTCCTAATTGTGCCAGTAAAAATTTATTTTTTGCACCGCCTCCGCTAATGATCCATTCGTCAATCTGAACGGCCGGCTTTACATCGCTTTCGTAGCTGTGCCAAACACCTTCGATAGTTAACTGCGCCGCGGTTGCAATGGTATCTTCTACGGAAAGATTCAATTTTTGGGCTTCTTTTAGAAACGTTTTTGAAAACACTTCTCCAAATTCTTCTCTACCGGTTGATTTTGGCGGTCGCTTTGCAAAATACGGATGCAGCAGAGCAGTCTTCAACAACGGTTCAGAAATCTGTCCGGACTGTGCTGTTTTTCCGCTCTCATCGAACGGCTTCTTCAGCAACGCCTGCATGAGCCAATCGAGCACCATATTGCCCGGGCCGGTATCATATGCGATAACATCGTTCACCGTGCCGTTTTTTATTAAAACGGTAAAATTAGAAATACCACCAATATTGAGCAATGCCCTGTTTTTCACATCTGACCGAAACAAAAGATAATCAAAATAAGGCACCAGTGGTGCGCCCTGTCCGCCCAGCGCAAGATCGGCAGGCCGAAAATCGGCTACGGTCAAAATGCCGGTACGCCTGGCGATAACCGCTGGTTCGGCTATTTGTAATGTCGCCTGAATATCGTAGCCGAATTGTTTTTCTTTTTCTGGTAAGTGCTGGACCGTTTGTCCGTGCGAGCCGATAAAATCAACCTGTTCGGGAGAAACACCTGCCGCTTTTAAAAGTGCCTGGGACGCGTGGGCAAAAATTTCTCCCAGCAAAACATTCAGACGGCAAAGACCATCAACACTACCCTGTCCCGGCGTGGAATTTTCAAGAACAACTTCTTTTAACCCGTCCGGATAGGGAAAGGAAAGAAACCCTTCCAGGGTTATATCTGTTTGCAATCCGGAACCCTTTATTTTCACCAATGCGGCATCGACACCATCCACGGAAGTCCCGGACATCAAGCCGATGGCCAGGCGTTCGCCTTTTTGAGAAATGTCCATTATACGAGTTAACATACTTGGTTCAAACATTTTCATAACCTGTTTAAAACATTCGTTAATTTCAACGTAACAAATGCGCTAATGGTGGCCTTTATGAGACTTCCCGGAATAAAGATAAAACAACCCAGCCAGAGAACTTCTGAAAAAAGTCTTGACTGACCAACAACGTAATTCAAGTTCACATAAAGAATCAAGATTCCAAGCGAGTAAATGACCAGGTAGCCCAATAGATTGACGATGAGTACCGTTGAAAACGTTAGTTCGGTCTTTGCCCCTTTTCTATAAAGCAAATATCCGATCAAGTACGAACAGAGTGGGAAGGCGAGCAAGTAGCCGAAGGTCGGTTGAAAAATATATGCGGGTCCACCACCATTTGCAAAAACAGGCAAGCCAATCAACCCCATGGTCAAATACAACATCTGGCTCAAAAAGCCAAACGCCGGCCCAAGCACGGAACCTGAAAGCAAAACAAAAAAGTCCTGTAGCGTAAACGGAACGATTGGCAACGGAATTCTGATGAACGCTCCCACCGCGGTTAGCCCGGCAAACAGGCTTGCCAGAACATACAAACGCACTGGGGCATTTCTTAAGCTCGTTCCCGCCTTGACATGCATCATTTATTGCGTTTCATTTTTGATTTTAAATCTGGCAAAGACAATATCCCCTAAAAGCAAGGCTTCGTTGGCATTAATATTGATATTTCGTTTTTCCAGCTCCCCATCTATAATCGCCTTTGCCTCATTCCAGAACCGCGCTTTTTCAACCCGATCGAAAAACCGGGAAAAATCCTGATCACTTTTAGAAAATATTTTATTTAACAAAATTTTTCTTTGATCCGGCTTAATAATTTTCTCCCAGGCAAGTTCCGAATGTTTCCGATCTTTTTGATATCTGTTTTCTCGTTGCACCTGACATACATTCTCTTGTGGTTGAAGCGAAGGGCTTTCTTTTAAAGATTCCCCCTGCTCGCTTGTCTCCGGTTCTTCACGAGCACTTTCGAACATTTCCTCAAAACGAATCTTTATGGTTCGGTCCGTTGTCAAACGGTTTCCCGGTTCGATGCCTAAATCTATTTCAGACTCAGGTGGAACAAATCTCACTGCCATCGGGTCCTTTTCCGTTATTGACGTCTCTTCCACGCTTAAGGTTTCGTCAAGCTCCGGGGGGCCCACGACTGCGTGGCGTTGCAGAGCACTTTCTATTTCGTCGTGAGTCCAGAATTCCTTTTCGTCTGCTTCATCTTTAAACTCTTCCGACACATGGTGTAAATTGCGGGCCTTCAGAAATCCAAGAAGAATGGTTGACGTAATCACGTCGTGATTCTTATCACCGAGACCTTTCTTAAATTCACAAAAAGCATCAATTTCATTCATGAGAGCTGAAATCGGGTTTTCCTTGTAAACCTGTCGCTCAATTTTTCTGGACTGCAAACGAAATACTTTTTTTGAAATTTCATCCCTTTTCCTGGCCGAAAGAGTCCTCGTAAGACTTTGTATGAAATGACGCTTTTCATCAAATTCAGTGAGAATTTTGATAATATCTTTCGTTGTTCTTGTTTCGGATTCGTGGAAAAGAATTTCCGTCATTTTCTGTCGTGGCCTGGCCAGAATGTCAATCTGGAAGGAGATGAGCTTTCCAGCGAGCCGCGAGAGTTCATCCCTACCCAAAACAATATCAGCAGTCAGTTCGTCCAATAGCTTCTCAATTTTACGATGAACGATCTCTTCCAATAAAGGAATTCGCTGACTTGGTTGATATTGAATGATTTTTTCACGAATGAGATTTTGCTTTAGTTTGCGCTTGAGATAGACCAGAAACAGCTCGGGAACTTGTTTCTCCAAAAGAACAGCAAACGAAATGGCCCTAGAATTGCCGACGATTTCATGCAAAAATATTTCGGTGAGGCGCTTCTTCTCTGTTTCCCATAGATTCAACATCGTTTTTGATCCCTATGGTTAAGTTAAGGAAAAAGGGTTACCCTCCAGATAACCCTGTGGAAAATTTAAGCTTCTTCCTCTCTTATGACTCTTGCAACATCTGCTACCCGGTCGTCATCGTCTAATCGAATCAATCGAAATCCCTGTGTCGCTCTACCCTGAGTTTTCAACGCTTTAACGTTTTGGCGAATAACGACGCCATTTATGGTGATAATCATAATATCATCATCATCCATCACCTCTTTCAGGGCAACGACATTACCGGTTTTCTCATTTGCCTTAATCGTAAAAACTCCTTTCCCGGCCCGGTGACTCACGCGATATTCCCCAAGTCCCGTGCGTTTACCCAACCCTTTTTCAGTGACAACCAGCACCGTTCCTTCACGCTTTATGACGACCATGCCAATGACATAATCGTCTTCGCTCAGGTTAATTCCCCGCACGCCGGACGCTGTTCGTCCCATATCCCGAACTTCTTTTTCATGGAACCGTATGGAAAGCCCTTTATATGTTCCTAACAAAATATCATGGTTCCCGTTCGAAAGTCTTGCATCGATGAGGATGTCGTTTTCGCGAATATTTATGGCATTTATACCACCTTTGCGCGGATGGCTGTATGATGACAACTTCGTTTTTTTAATAAGACCCTGTTTGGTAGCCATCACCAAAAACTGTTCCTCGTCAAATTCTTTCACGGCAATGAACGCAGCGATTTTTTCATCTTTTGAAATTTGCAGTAAATTGACGATTGCTCTGCCTTTTGTTGCCCGTCCTGCCTGTGGTATTTCATGAACTTTTAACCAGTGGCAACGTCCGCTTCTGGTGAAAAATAAAATATAGTGATGTGTGGAAGCTACAAAGAGATGTTCTATAAAATCCTCTTCTTTCGTCTTGGCACCCGTTGAACCCCTGCCACCGCGCAACTGCCGCCGGTAACTCGACACCGGGAAGCGTTTAATAAAACCGGTGTGAGATATGGTGATCACCATATCTTCCTCAGCGATCATATCTTCGATAGAAAACTCTTCGGTTGCAGCTACTATTTCGGTTCTGCGATCATCAGAATATTTTTCCCTAACCTCAAGCAGTTCATCCTTAATAAGCTGCATTCTTTTCGGCTCATTTTGGAGAAGCGATTTAATTTCTTCAATATGCTTGATCACTTCACGGTATTCATCTTCAATTTTTTTGCGTTCCAGGCCGGTTAAGCGCTGCAGGCGCATATCTAAAATTGCCTGTGCTTGAATTTGTGACAATTTAAACCGTTTCATTAACGCGTTGCGGGCATCTTCCGGGTTTTTGGACTTTTTGATCAGTTCAACAATTTGATCGATATTATCCAGACAAATTTTTAATCCTTCTAAAATATGTGCGCGTTTCTCAGCTTTCTCCAGTTCAAACCTTGCTCTCCTGACCACGACTTCATGACGAAAGTCAATGAAATACCGCAACATTTCTTTGAGATTGAGAACCTTTGGTACTCCCTGGACAAGCGCAAGCATTATAACCCCAAAGGTGTTTTGCATCTGCGTATGTTTATAAAGTTGGTTGAGGACAACTTCGGCAAATGCATCCCGTTTGAGCTCAATAACGAGCCGCATTCCGTCACGGTCCGATTCATCCCGGATGTCAGAAATTCCCTCAAGCTTGCGCTCCCGCGTTAGTTCGGCTATTTTTTCAATGAGGTTTGCTTTATTAACTTGATAGGGCAGTTCGCTCACAACAATACGCTCACGACTATCCTTTACGATTTCGGTTGTGGCCCGGGCACGAATAACCACTCTGCCGCGGCCGGTTTTGTAGGCATCAGAGATACCGGTCGCACCGTAAATAATCGCAGCGGTGGGGAAATCCGGGCCGTGAATGTGCTGCATGAGCGCTTCGATGGTCGCTTCCGGATCATCGATAAGGGTTATCAGGGCATCGACGACCTCACCTAAATTGTGGGGGGGAATATTCGTCGCCATACCCACTGCAATTCCCGACGAACCGTTAATCAGTAAATTGGGAATAACCGAGGGAAGAACGGTCGGCTCTTTTAAAGAGTCGTCAAAATTGGGAACAAAATCCACCGTGTTTTTGTCAAGATCGCGTAATAGCTCTTCGGCGATTTTTTTTAATTTTGCTTCGGTGTATCGCATGGCCGCAGGAGAATCTCCATCAACGGAGCCGAAATTTCCCTGTCCGTCAACCAAAGGATAGCGGAGTGAAAAGTCCTGAACCATCCGCACCATAGAGTCATACACCGCAGAGTCCCCGTGTGGATGATATTTACCCAAGACCTCTCCGACAATCCTTGCGCTCTTTTTATACGATGATCCCGGTCGCAAGCCCAGGTCGTTCATACCGTAAAGAACTCTTCTGTGCACCGGTTTTAAACCGTCCCGCACATCTGGTAATGCTCGAGATACAATGACCGACATGGAATAGTCGATGTATGAATCTTTCATTTCCTTTTCAATAAAGATCGGAATTACTCTGTCCCGTTGGTTCATGCTGTCATTGCTCCACTAATTTAGATATCCAGATTCTTGACATAATGCGCATTCTCTTCAATAAATTTTCGCCGCAGTTCCACATTCCCCCCCATTAAAACGGAAAAGATGTGATCGGCTTCAAAGGCTTCTTCGATGGTTACCTGCAACGTGGTTCGATGTTCCGGGTCCATGGTCGTGTTCCAAAGTTGTTCCGGGTTCATCTCTCCCAAACCTTTATAGCGCTGTACGGTAACACCATTGTTTCCCATTCGGTTCAAAATTTTATTCCGCTCTTCTTCATCATAAACATAATGATCTTCTTTTCCTTTATGAACTCTGTACAGTGGTGGTTGTGCTATGTAGACATACCCTTTTTCCACCAACGGTTTCATATAGCGAAAGAAAAACGTCAGTAAAAGGGTACGAATGTGTGACCCGTCCACATCGGCATCCGTCATAATTATTATTTTATGGTAGCGTAGTCTTGAGTCATCAAAATCCTCTCCGCCAATACCCGTTCCCAAAGCAGAAACGATGGTACGAATTTCCTCATTAGAGACTATTTTATCTAAACGTGATTTTTCCACATTGAGAATTTTACCTTTCAGGGGCAGAATTGCCTGAAATCGCCGGTCACGACCCTGTTTTGCAGAACCGCCGGCAGAATCTCCTTCCACGAGGTAAAGCTCGCACTTCGACGGATCCTGGATTGAGCAATCAGCGAGCTTTCCCGGAAGGGCTCCTCCTTCGAGTGCGCTTTTTCGCCGTGTGAGTTCTCTCGCTTTCCGTGCCGCCTCACGAGAACGGGCTGCAGTGAGAGCTTTTTCAATAATTCGTTTGCCCACACTCGGGTTCTCTTCAAGGAAAGACCCCAATCCATCGCCTACAATGGACTCGGTAATTCCTTTAACTTCACTGTTGCCAAGTTTGGTCTTTGTTTGACCTTCGAATTGAGGTTCCATGACTTTGGCGCTAATCACCGCGGTCAGGCCTTCACGCACATCATCACCAGAAAGAGTGATGTTCTCCTTTTTTAAAAGGTTGTTCTTCTGGGCGTAACTGTTAAGAGTTCTGGTGAGCGCCGCTTTAAACCCAACCAGATGCGAGCCACCTTCAATTGTATGAATATTATTGACGTACGTATAAATATTTTCCACATAAGAATCATTATGCTGCAAGGCTATTTCTATGTTGACGTCATCTTTTTCTGCGGTAATGTAGATGGGTTTTTTATACAGAGGCTCTTTGCTGAGATTTAAATACTCGATAAAAGAAATGAGGCCGCCTTCATATAAATACTGCACTTCTTTTTCTGTGTTTTCATCTTTTAAATGAATTTCAAGGTTTTTATTCAGAAAAGCCAGTTCACGCATTCTATCCGACACGATATCATAACTAAACTTTACGCTTTTGAAAATACTGGAATCCGGCATAAATGTTGTTTTTGTTCCGGTTTTTTTGGTCTTTCCGATAATCTTTAAGTCTGCATCAGGAATGCCTTTTTGATATCTTTGAAAATAAACGTTGCCGTCTCTGTAGACTTCAACTTCACACCATTCCGACAATGCATTAACCACAGAAACACCGACCCCATGCAGACCGCCGGAAACCTTGTAGGTGTTTTTATCAAATTTCCCTCCCGCATGTAACACCGTCATCACAACTTCCAAAGCCGGGCGTTTTTCTGTGGGGTGTAAATCCACCGGGATGCCACGGCCGTCATCCATAACGGTAACGCTTCCGTCCTTGTTTAAAATAATCGTTATCCTTGAGCAATAACCGGCTAATACTTCATCGATGCTATTATCTACAACTTCATAAATTAAATGATTGAGACCGCGAACACTCAAATCACCAATATACATTGCTGGCCGCTTTCGAACCGCTTCAAGACCTTTTAAAACCTGAATTTGTGACGCGTCGTAATTTCCGTTTCCGTTTCCGTTTGCTTTATTTTCCTTTTTGTCATTCACCATAAACCGGGTACCTTAAATAAAATTATATGAGCCTTATATCAAAAACCGAGGCGCACTCATTCTGCTCTGATATTTTTGTTAAAATCTCATTTTTTAGAAATGTTAATTCATTCCGCCATGTGCTGTTTTTAACTTTCACATAAAGGACGCCATCGACGATCCGAAGCGCTTTGGTTACCGAAGCCACCTGTTCACCAACAATTTCCGGCCAGTGATAAATCACATCATATTCACGCACTTTCTGATCAATGCCAATCTTCTTCAGCATCTTTGTAAGAGACTCACCGATGGATTCTACTGTTTTAATTCTGGCAGACAACGTTGCCTCCCTCAATATAGATCTGGCTATGATTTTTAAATAATTTTTTCAAAAATTCATTATCCGGTGCGGAATCAACTTTAGGAGTTGTTAAACAGATTTGACCCAGATTTTGTAAAGAATCAAAAACCTGTTCTTCTCTGAACTCATCTAATTCCGAATAACAATCATCTAAAAGTAAGAGAGGCACTTCTTTTCGCCTCTCCTGAATATAGTGAAACTCTGCAATTTTTATCGATATTAATACCGATTTATGCTCACCACGCGAACCAAATCTCCGCAAATCCATGCCGTTAATTTGAAAAATAACATCATCTCTATGCGGGCCAACAAGGGTAGACCCAAATATTTTTTCCCTTTCCTTATTTTTCAAAAGTTCCACTTCAAAATTACGTTTCAGTTTTTCGCCATCGGAAAAACTAATTTTCGATTGCAGATGAACGGTCAACTTATCTTTTGTCCGTGAAAAATTCTGATAAATATCCGTAAGAAGAGATGAAAAGTCCTCTATGAATTTTCTGCGGCTAACGATTATCTTACTCCCCACGTCTACTAATTTATCCGACCATGGTTCCATAGCCGAAGAAGAAACGTTTTTTCCATCCCGAAGACACTGTAAAATTTTATTTCTTTGTTTTAAAGTACGGGAATATTCCTGTAGATTGACCAGGTAAGATAAACTGACTTGGGATAAAAGAATATCTAAAAAACGTCGTCGCTCTGCTGGACCACCGGACGTAATTTTAAATTCGTCAGGAGCCATTACGACAACCGGAAAATGACCGAAAATTTCGGAATGACCTCTTATTTTTTTTCGATTAACGCTAATTTCTTTTCGTCGATCCCTGATATAGTTTAATACGACTTTTTTATCTATTCCGTTATCTAAAATAAACTCCCCTTCTAAGAGAAAAAAATCTTCTTCTCCTTTTATCAAATCCTGGTTCCTGGCTAATCTAAAACTCCTGCCTAAGCAGAGCAAATATATGGCTTCTAAAAAATTCGTTTTTCCCTGCGCGTTTAACCCATAAATTATGTTCATACTTGATGAAAATGCAACGTCTGCTTTCGTATAGTTCCGAAAATTAGTTAACCTCAATCTTTTAAGTACCATACAAAAACATTTATCTTAATCTTCGTTGAGTCGTATGGGCATTAGAAGCATAAGCATCTCTTCGTTTTCTTTTTGCTGAGATGGATAAATGATTCCAGCGCTAACCGAATCTTTAACTTTAATTTCAACTTCGTCTGTATCCAGATGTCTTAAAATATCAAGAAGATAGTTTGCATTATAACCAACATCTAATGATTCATCTCTGTAATCAATATCGATGCTTTCCTGAGCCTCACCGCCAAATTCAATGTCCTCTGATTTGATCAGCATGCTTCTTTGTGAAATAGAAAGTCTAATTTGGTGAGTAATTGAATTTGAAAAAATAGCAACTCGTTTCACGGACGAACTTAAAAGTTCCCTGTTCACAACCAAACTTTTGTCATTATCGCTGGGAATAACGCGTTCATAATTCGGAAACTGTCCCTCAATGCTTTTACTGAAAATAGTTGTGTTACCCAACTCAAAGACTATATGATCATCACTGAGGTTAATTTTTATTTTCTGGACATTCTGCAAATTTTTTACCAGTAAATTCAAAGCTTTGGTTGGGATTATCGTCTCACTATCTAACCCGTCCGCAGGAAAGTTATTATCGACAATTTTTACGAGGCGGTGACCATCAGTGGAAACTAATCTAAGTTCATTCTCCATCACTTTCAAAAACACTCCCATCAATGTTGTTCGCAATTCATCCGTTGATACAGCAAAAATGGTATTATTTATCATTCTTTGAAAACGTTCCGTCTCGATGGTGAAAGAACCCTTTGTTTCTTCAACAGATATTTTTGGAAAATCATCTTTGGTTTCACCGGATAGTTTATAATAACCCTTTTCTGTGTTGAGCGTAATTTTAAACTCTTCGTCACAGGAAACTTCCAATGGAATGTCCGGTAGTTCCCTAACTATTTCAAACAAAATTTTAGCAGGTATCGCCACGGCTCCATCTTTTTCACCCAGAACATCTATTTCAGTCGAAATCGAAACTTCTAAATCAGTGCCGGTAAGCATAAGTGCGTTACCTTTCAAGTCAAGCAAAATATTTCCTAAAATAGGGATTGTGGTTTTGACCGGCACCACACCAATTATATTTTGAATTGCCTGGAAAAAAACTTTTTTATTTACTTTAAATTTCATAAAAACCTCGAATTTTTATAATTTAAAAAGATATAAAATAAATAGCTATTATTCAAGAATAATTTTAAATACTAGTAGTAGTAGAGACTGTGGATAAGTGGATAACTTTCGTAATAAGTATCGCATCTAATTGATTTTTTGGCGTTCATTTTTAGAAAAGTCATTTTTAATTATGTTGATGAACTGTTAATTATATATCCTTTGTTGTGTATAAAGTAGTGGGTACTTAATCCTTCTTTTATTATCCACAAATTATAAAGTTAAAATAACATGTTATCCACAGCGGAATGTGAATAACTGGATTACATACATGCCAGTTCAATTTTCTTTCTTAACTCACTTATTTCATCGTTGGTTTTCTCATCGTTTTTGACTAGTTTTTCGATAATTTGTATTGCATGAATAACCGTGCTATGATCCCGACCTCCAAAATGCAACCCGATGGTTTTTAGAGAATGTTTGGTTAGAATTTTACAGAGATACATGGCAACTTGCCTAATGTAGACAATTTCTTTTTTTCTGGTTTTTGCTCTAAGAAGATCATCTTCGATATCAAAGTGATCAGAGATTGTTCTTTGTATTTCCTCAATGAGTATTTTTTTCTTTTTACGCAAACTCAGGTTTTTAAGCACATCTTTTGCGTCTGAAAGCGTACAGTCCTTTCCATTTAAGGAGGAAAATGCCAGCAAGCGAATAAGAGCCCCTTCCATCTCCCGAATGTTAGATGTCACATTTGCTGCGATGAATTCAATTATTTCACCAGGCATATCCACACCTGTCTGATCTGCTTTTTGCTGAAGAATAGCGATTCGAGTTTCAAAATCAGGGGGTTGAATATCCGCAACGAGTCCCCACTGAAATCGTGAAATTAACCTATCTTCCACGCCATCTAACTCTTTTGGTGGACGGTCTGAGGATAGAACAATTTGTTTACCGGCATTGTATAGAGCATTAAATGTATGAAAAAATTCTTCTTGTGTTCTTTCTTTATTATTGAAGAATTGGATGTCATCTACTAAGAGCAAATCCACATTTCTGTAAATGGAACTGAATTGGGTGGTCTTATTATTCTGAATGGAATTAATAAATTCAATGGTAAATTTTTCACTGTCCACATATAAAACATTACTGGCGGTCTTATTGGAAAGGGCATAATGACCAATTGCATGAATAAGATGTGTTTTTCCGAGACCAACGCCACCGTATAGAACCAATGGATTGAAGGTTGTTTTCCCGGGTGATTCAGCAACCGCCATGGCCGCTGCACGTGCAAACTGATTATTTGAACCCTCAACAAATGTATCAAAAATATACCGGTCCATTAAATTGCTGTTAATTTGATATTTATTGTTGGTTTTTTTTCTATCAATTGATGGGACATCGTAAAAAGCACCATTATTTTTTTCAGAGATGGAATACGTGAGTTCTGCACTATCACCAAGAACCTGAAGCAATGCCTTGTTAATTAAATTACTATAATGACCTTCCAGCCATTCATAAAAGAACTGACTTGGAACTTCGACGGTCAATTTTTCGTCTCTTAGATTTAGCGGTGTTATCGGTTTAAACCAAGTTGTGTAACTCTGTGGATTAATACTGTCCTTAATAATAGATAAACAGTCATTCCAAGTTGAAACACACGGATCAGACATAATTTAAAAACCTATATTTATGTTAAAAGTTTAACTGAAAATAAAGTATTAACAGAAAAAACCCATTTTTTTAAAAAATTGACAAACATACGAAACTTACTCACAAGTTATCCACAAAACAAAAGCAAAGAGTAAAATAAATAAAAACAGAAAAGATACAAGCTATTTGTATGCCTATTGAACGATAATGAATGTAAAAGACTTATTTTATACACAGGTTATTTCTATTTTAAAAGTAAAAATTAATACATTATCCACATTTTTTAAATACAGATTTCGGTTAGGGGGGATGTTGGAAATTTAAGAATAACACGTTTAATGTCAAGGTAAAATATTTTGAATAAATGATGAATATGGTATTGAGAAATAACTTGACTTTTACCAGGATAATTAATATGTTTTACAGTTTTTTTTGAATATAAGTGAATTTAGGATATATAAATTAAAAGGCATGCCATGAAAAGAACATTTCAGCCAAGCAATAGAAAGAAAGTGAACAAACACGGTTTCAGGGCAAGAATGAAAACTAAGTCCGGACGTGCTGTTTTGAGTTCCCGGAGGGCTAAAGGAAGAAAAAGTTTAACAGTAAGTGACAGGTAACCCACCAAAGCAATTTTGTGAAAAAACACCGTTTATCAAAGCGGCTGATCATTAAAAGTCCGTTACTCTTTAGCAAGATGTTTACTCACGGAAAACGATACCATTCAAACCATATTTTATTAATTGCATTAGATGCTGAAGAAAAAAAGGTTGGATTTGCCGTTTCAAAAAAAATATCTGGTGCAGTTAAGCGAAACAGAGCAAAAAGGAGACTTCGGGAGTTATTCAGAAGAGATAACAATCGTCTGCCTGAAAATAAAATGATTCTTCTTATGGCCAGGAAGGGTTTTAATCAAGTTACCTTTGAAAGATTAAAAGTCGAGTATGGAGACTTATTAATCAGATTAGAGAAATAACCTATTATGAAACGTATTGGAATTGGCATCATTCGGCTTTACCAGAAAGCGATCTCGCCGTTTTTTCCACCGTCTTGCCGTTTTTATCCTACTTGTTCGGAATATACTTTACAGGCAATTGAAAAGTATGGGTTAATTCGCGGTTCCGTTAAGGGATTAACGAGGCTCTCAAAGTGCCATCCGTTTCATCCAGGGGGGTATGATCCATTAAACTAGAATTAGTTATTTAATAAATAGGGTATATTTAAATTCATGGACTTTGACAAGAAAACAATCCTGGCATTCGTGATTATTGGTTTAATACTAATTCTTATCCAAACAGATTTTTATAAAACCAATTTTCTGCCGCCTCCACCCGAAACAACACAAAGTCAGGAAACAGAGCTCACACCTAGAAGAGCTACCTCACAAAGTAAAGAGGATATTGGAATTCCCGAGAAACCCGTTCAGGTCAAAAAAGAACAAGCAAAAGGAATACCACCGAGCAGTGCTGTTTCTACTGCAGAAAACAATTTTGTTCTACAATCAGGAAAAGGTGAAAACGTTATCGTTGATACTGACCTTTATCGGGCAGTGTTTAGCACCGAAGGAGCATCACTCATTTCCTGGACATTAAAAAAATACTCCATGCGGGACAGTTCCATGGTTCAAATGGTTGGAGAAAACGGTATCGGCAATTTAGGTGTTTTAATACCCACGGCACACGACACGCTTGATACGAGTCCATATTTGTTTACCGTGAATAAAGCGGACGTCTTACTCAAGAGGGATGGCCAATCGGACAAATTAATTTTTACCCTCAAACTGAACGGCAAACAGGAGATTATTAAAACATACACATTTCATACGGGCAGTTACTCCTTTGATTTTGATGTCGAGCTAAAAAACCTTAAAAAAATTGTCGGGGGTTACTCATACTTTATTTCCTGGACCTCGGGTTTGCAAACAACAGAGCCAGATATTAACATGGATATGAAAAATGCGAACGCATACGCGCTTCAAGGAAATTTGGAGACCTTCAAAGTAAAGGATACGTTTGATCCAAAGGAGTGGGACAATCCAACAGACTGGGTAGCAATTCGGACAAAATATTTCGCACTGGCACTCATACCCCGAACAAAAAAAGGTCAATCGGTTTCTTTTAAAGGGGAAGAAATAGATGTTGGGCAAAAGACACCATTGGAGAAATATTCCTTCAAACTGAAAATGCCCTTTGAAAATTCAAATGATATCCTTGACAGCTACCAGGTCTTTCTCGGGCCGCTGGACTACGATATTATTAAATCGTACAATGTTGGTTTGGAAAAGATGATGTCATTTGGGATGGCCATTTTCCGTCCTTTCGCAAAATTTATTTTATGGAGCTTTACGCTCCTGCATAAAGTAATTCCAAACTACGGATGGGTCATTATTGTTTTCTCCATTTTGATTAAACTCTTGTTGTTTCCTTTAACTCGGAAAAGTTACCAGTCCATGAAGGAAATGCAGTCTCTGCAACCGCTCATGCAGGAAATGAACGAGAAATACAAAGACGATGCTCAGAAAAAGCAGAAAGAGACCATGAAACTGTATAAGGAGTATGGAATCAACCCCTTGGGTGGGTGTATACCGATGCTTTTACAGATGCCGCTTCTGATTGCCCTGTTTAACATTTTCAGGACGACTATCGAGTTGCGAGGGGCCTCGTTTATTTGGTGGATAAAAGATCTCTCGCTTCCCGATACCGTTGCTGTTTTACCATTTACAATACCTCTGTATGGAAACACCGTCAACATTTTACCGGTGTTTATGGGTGTTACCATGTTTATCCAACAGAAAATTACCATGAAAGATCCAAAACAAAAGGCGATGGTTTATTTTATGCCGATTTTTTTGACGCTTATGTTTAACTCTTTTCCTTCTGGATTAAATTTATATTACGCCTTATTTAATCTGTTTTCGATCGTCCAGGAAAAAATGATTCCTTATAAAACCAGAAGTGTTGACGAATTGAAACGTGCAAAAAAACAAAAGACAAAAAAGCGAACACAAAAATACGACTACAAAAGAAGACGTTAAGCGAAAAAGAAATAGATAGATACAATAAATTTACGAGTCGAAATAAAAACGCCCCCCTTTTTCTTTTGTGGGGCGGTTTTATTTTATTTAAGTTTTTAATTTATAATTACTTAAGATGTATAATTATGATGATACCATAGCGGCGATTTCCACCCCACATGGAACCGGAGGTATTGCGATTATACGGATTAGCGGGTCGAATTCAATCGAAATTGCCAAGTCAGTCCTGAATTGTAAGATAAACCTTGGTGCAGCAGAATCACACAAAGCGTATCTCGCGAAAGTCTTCGATAAAACCCAAGGCAAAACAAGTCAACTACTTGATGAAGTTCTGGTAACGATTTTCAGATCGCCGAAATCGTACACGACTGAAGACCTGGTTGAAATAAGCTGTCATGGTGGTCGCTATCTTTCGAGAAGAGTGCTGCAATTGATTCTCGATAATGGCGCACGGATGGCGCGCCGTGGTGAATTTACAGAGCGAGCTTTTTTAAACGGGCGCCTGGATTTGTCGCAGGCGGAAGCGGTCGCGGATATCATTGCCGCAAAAACGGACTGGTCGTTAAGATCTGCCATTGCACAATTTCAGGGAGGGTTATCCAGGAAAATTCGTAAAATCCGCAATGATTTAATCGAGATCGCGGCATTGCTGGAATTAGAGCTTGATTTTGCTGAAGAGGATGTCGAGTTTACAGACAAATCCGACATCCTCATACGGTTACAAAAAATCATTTCTGAAATAGAGTCTTTTTTGCAAACCTATCGTCGGGGAAAAATTTACCGCGAGGGTGCAAAGCTAACCATAGTGGGAAAACCCAATGTTGGCAAATCCAGCATTTTAAACGCACTGCTCAAAGAGGAACGGGCAATTGTAACGGAAATTTCCGGGACCACCCGGGATGTTTTGGAGGAACAACTTGATATTCAGGGGGTCCTCTTTAGGATCGTCGATACCGCAGGTATTCGCAAAACGCAAAGCGTGATCGAAAAGGAAGGTGTGAAGCGATCTTTTCAGCAGATAAAAGATGCCGATATTGTTCTTTTTGTTTTCGATGGGTCAAAAAAACTCACAGAAAGGGACATTGTCATTCTGAAAGAGGTTTTATCAAAAAAAAAACAAACGATTTTTTCCATCAACAAATCAGACCTACCTCTCAAACTCGATTTGTTAAAAATTCAATGTTTGGTGAACCAGGGGGATGTGATAAGGATGTCCGCGAAAACACATGACGGGCTAAGCGCTCTTGAAAAAAAGTTGATTGAAGTAGCCACCGGCAATAAGATGCCATCGCAAACAGATGTTGTGCTCACAAATGTCCGGCAAAAGAAAGCCCTTCAAGAAGCAATTAAATTGTTGAGATCTGCAGAGAGTTCTTTAAAAAAAGGTCTTTCGTCAGAGTTTGTCGCTCAGGATTTCCGGGATGCCGTTAACTGTTTGGGAGAAATTATTGGAGAAGTTACCACAGAAGATATTCTCGGGGTTGTTTTCTCCAGGTTTTGTATCGGAAAATAATTGAATGTTTCACGTGAAACATTTTGTCTTGGAAAAATTAAACCATTTATAAAAAATGCAAGAAGAGAGATATGATGTCGTTGTCGTAGGTGGGGGTCATGCCGGGACAGAGGCGGCCTTAGTTGCCGCGCGCTTAGGTGCCAAAACCATGTTGCTGACCATGAATATTTTTACCATCGGCCAGATGTCGTGTAATCCAGCAATCGGTGGCCTTGCCAAGGGTCAATTGGTAAAAGAAATAGATGCGCTTGGCGGAGAAATGGGAGTGGTTACCGATACGGCGGGAATTCAGTTTCGAATGCTAAACCGATCCAAGGGTCCTGCTGTCTGGTCTCCACGCGCGCAATGCGATAGATTGCTTTACGCACAAACGCTACGACAGAGTTGTGAAGAACAAAAGAATCTGGATATTCGGCAAGGAATGGGAGTTGAATTGGAAATCAAAGGCTCTCGTGTTGTCGGAGTGAAAACCGAAACCGGTCATGTAATTCATACACGGGCAGTTGTTTTGACCGCTGGAACTTTTCTGAATGGTATTATTCATGTGGGAGAAGTCCAATATAAAGCCGGCCGCGCCGGAGAGTTTGCCGCCGAGGGAATAACCGAATGTCTTGTTGCGCTGGGTTTTGAGTCGGGAAGACTAAAAACAGGGACACCCCCACGAATCGATGGCAGCACCATTGATTTTTCAAAAACAGAAATCCAGCCAGGAGACGAAAAGCCCGTTCCTTTTTCCCATAAAACCGCGGCGCTCAACCTTGAACAAATGCCGTGCTATTTGACCTATACGAACCCCAAAACACATGAAGAGCTGCAAAAGGGGTTTGACAAGTCGCCAATGTTTACGGACCGGATTAAGGGTGTCGGGCCCAGATACTGTCCGTCTATTGAAGACAAATTAAACCGTTTTGCAGACCGGGATCGACATCAAATATTTCTCGAACCGGAGGGTAGACACACGACAGAATATTACGTGAACGGTTTCTCGACCAGCCTGCCGGAAGATGTTCAGTTCAATGGAATTAGAACCGTCGCTGGCCTGGAGCATGTTAAAGTAACTCGCTTTGGTTATGCCGTGGAATATGATTATTTTTCTCCGACACAGCTTCGCCAGACGCTTGAAACAAAAGCGGTAGAGGGCCTGTTTTTTGCCGGGCAGATAAATGGGACCACCGGCTATGAGGAGGCCGCAAGCCAGGGATTAATTGCTGGCGTCAACGCGGTGAAGAACATTCGCAACGAGGAACCGTTTGTGTTGCAGCGTTCCGAAGCGTACGTTGGCGTTTTGATCGATGACTTGGTAACGAAAGGAACCATAGAGCCGTATCGAATGTTTACGTCACGCGCTGAATACCGGCTGATTTTGCGTCAGGACAATGCAGATTTGCGGTTGATGGAGGTTGGTTACAACCTTGGTCTGATTTCAGAACCGGACTATGAACACTTGTTGCAAAAGCGGCAGCGGATTCAGCAAGCACTTGCGGATTTTGAAAGGTGTAGGTTGCGCGCACAAGACGTGAATCCCCGTTTAGAAAAAATAGATTCCACAGCAATAAAGGAAAAAGAGTCTATCTATAATCTCATAAAAAGACCGGAAGTTAAAATAGAAAACTTGAAAGACTTGGAAAAGTTGACGGTTTTGACTGTTTGGGATGACGATTTTTGGGATGACGTGCGGAATCAGGTTGAAATTGAAATAAAGTATGAGGGTTTCATTCGCAGACAAACGGAGCAAGCAAAACGATTAAAGGATCTGGAAGCAAAGAAAATACCATTCCAATTTGACTTTAAGGCTATTTCAGCGCTTTCTGCCGAAGCACGGGAAAAGCTACATAAAATTAAGCCGCAAACGATCGGTCAAGCGACGAGAATTTCCGGGGTGTCGCCCGCAGACGTATCGGTGTTGCTTGTACACTTGTCTCGGGAACATGGTTAATGTTTCACGTGAAACATTAAATTATGGAGAAAAGGGTTTTTGCTTTTTGGATTTAGAGAAACTACAAAATCTTTTTATAGAGTATGAATTGCCATTGACTCTACAACAGGAAGAGATGTTTGGTAAGTATTATGATTTGTTGCTGCAATGGAATCAAAAAGCAAATTTGATGTCCAGGGGAGATGAGAAACGAATTGTCGAACGGCATTTTTTGGAGTCGGCGCTTCTTGTCCTTTTTGATGAAGTTAGTGGTCCCCAAAAAGTAGTGGACCTGGGCACTGGTGGTGGTTTCCCTGGAGTGCCATTAAAAATTATGCAACCGCAACTGGAAATGGTTTTGTTGGATTCAACGCGCTGGAAATGTCTTTTTCTAAAAAAACTGTTGCAGATTACAGGGTTGGAGCATGCTACAGTTGTCTGTGATAGAGCGGAAAAATCTGCACGAGAATCAGCGTTCACTGGAGAGTTTGATCTTGTTTTAAACCGTGCCGTAGCCGGTTTAAAAGAACTGTATGATATGGCGCGTTTTTTTTTGAAGTCCGACGGCCAAATGATCTCGATCAAAGGCAGTAAGGTAAACGATGAAATAGACATTTTATTAGATGCATATTCAGATGTTCAGGTGAGGTCAGAATTCTTTCCTTGTGACAAGAGGGGGCTGTTTCAAAAACAGAGAATCGTGATTGTAAAAAAACGTTTAGAGTAGAGTGAAAAATATTTCAGACATTTTGTTAGAAAAATTTCGGCAATCCGATCAAGCCGGGGAATTGCAAAAGCTGCTTCAAAAGAGCGCCGTTGTTCACGCGAAAGGACTTGCCGGTAGCTTGAAAGCATTGATGTTGGCGTTCATTTTTCAGGCGACGGCAAAACAAGTGATTTTTCTGGCTTCGCATTCTTTGGATGCCGAGGAAATAAAAGAGGATTTACAGCGGCTTCTTGGGGTGGAGAATGTCTCTTTCTTCCCTGACAGTTCTGGTAGAAGGAGAGGAATTGATCTGTCGAAAGGGGCGGCAAAGGAAGTTCGTTTGTCCACATTGGAAGCATTGGCGCAAAACGTTGAACAGCTTGTGGTGGCCCACACATCGTGTTTATTGGAAAAATTCCCCCGTCGAGAGCAATTTTTAAGGGAGCAGGTATCTTTTGAAGTCGGAGAAGAACGTAATTTTGATTCTTCTGTTGCCCGGCTTGTGGATTTGGGTTTTGCTCATGAATCACGTGTTGAGCAGCCTGGCGAGATTTGTGTGCGCGGTGGCATTGTTGATTTGTTTCCGTATTCGTCCGAGACGCCATACCGATTGGAGTTCTGGGGAAATCAAATAGAATCTATCAGAACGTTTGATCCATTAACACAAAGGTCAACGTCTCAAGTTAAAAAGGTGACGGTTTTCCCGCAGGACCTGGAGTTGATGATGATAGCAACAGAAGGACAGAACGAGAGTCTTTTAAATTACTTTCGAGACGATGCGATTATTGTTCTCGATGAGCCGGACATTATAAAGAAAGAGATAACAGATTGGGAAGCCACTCTTCCCAACAAGTCCAACGGAAAACAAAATTCAGAGTCAACATGGTCGTTTATAGAAAAAACGTTGCGTCAGTTCAAGCAAATTCATACAGTTTCCATTGGTTCACGTTATGAACATTTGATAGACTTTCAAAGTAAGCCGCAGGCTGCTTTTAATGGCAATTTAAAATTACTTAAAGAAAGCCTGGAGAGGTTTAATGGCGAAAAGTTGAGTAACAATCCCGATCCGCCAACCATTTTGTTTTTAGGGGACTCAGAGGCACAAGCGGGACGGCTCAAATCTATTTTCTCCGAAGAGGAGGTACTGGTAGAAAATATGACCGTTGCTGCCTTGGGGTTGCATCGCGGGTTCGTCTACCCGGGAGGTAATTTGGTCGTTTTCACCGACCACCAGTTTTACGGCCGCTCGAAACGACTGAAAGCGCTGAAACGAACAACACCGGGTCTCACACCAAAACAATTGAAACAGTTGGCCATCGGGGATTTTGTTGTCCATGTAGACTTTGGCATCGGACGGTTTCTTGGGTTAAAAAAGATCACCGTTCAGGGGCATGAACGGGAATGTTTGCATTTAGAGTACAAAGATAAAGATAAAGTTTATGTCCGTGTTGAAAGAATGGACAGGGTGAACAAATATTCATCTAAAGACAGTGCTCAACCGGCGTTGAGTAAACTTGGTTCTCCGGAATGGCAACGGATCAAAGCAAACACAAAAAGGAAAATAAAGGACATTGCCAAAGAGTTAATAGAGATTTATGCGAAGCGGAAAGCACAGAACGGTTATGCATTTGATGAGGATTCTCTCTGGCAGCAGGAATTGGAAGCATCGTTTCCTTTTGAAGATACGCCGGATCAATTTACCGCGACCGTTGAAGTGAAGCAGGACATGCAGAGTCTGCGCCCTATGGACCGGCTTGTCTGTGGGGATGTGGGATTCGGCAAAACAGAAGTTGCGGTACGTGCTGCTTTCAAAGCGGCTGAAAACGGCAAACAGGTGGCAATGCTGGTGCCGACAACCATTTTGGCCTATCAGCATTTTAACACATTTAAGGATCGTCTGGAAAAGTTTCCCGTAAGGGTGGAAATGCTGTCACGGTTCAAAACGAGCGCGGAGCAAAAAGAGATTGTTCAAAAGCTCAAAGAAGGGACAATCGATATTATCATCGGTACGCACCGGTTGCTTTCAAAAGACGTTGAATTTGCAAATCTCGGTCTTTTAATTATCGATGAAGAGCAAAGATTCGGCGTGACCCACAAAGAAAAAATGAAAAAGATGCGTGTGACCATTGATGTCCTTACCTTAACAGCGACACCGATTCCCAGAACATTGCAGTTTTCGCTTATGGGGGCTCGTGACATGACAAACATTAATACGCCTCCCAAAAACAGGCTGCCCATTGTTACGGAAATATTAAGCTTCAACCGAAGTTATATTCGTGAAGTTATTTTGCGTGAACTGGAACGAGGCGGTCAGGTGTTCTTTGTGCACAACCGTGTCAGAAGTAT
This sequence comes from uncultured Calditrichaceae bacterium, assembly GCA_964455375.1. Lineage (GTDB taxonomy): Bacteria > Zhuqueibacterota > Zhuqueibacteria > Oceanimicrobiales > Oceanimicrobiaceae > CAYVXE01. The sequence continues at coordinate 30,967 of CAYVXE010000003.1, read as the reverse complement.
TCATAAAATCCAAGAAATGCTACAACGCCTGATACCGGAAGCACGAATTGCCTGCGCGCATGGACAGTTGCATGAACGGGAATTGGAACGGATCATGATAGATTTTATGAACCGGCGTTTTGATATTTTAGTGGCGACCATGATCATTGAGTCCGGATTGGATATGCCGAATGTGAATACAATTATTATTGATCATGCGGACAAGCTGGGATTAGCACAGCTCTATCAATTGCGAGGAAGGGTGGGCCGTTCGCATCAAAGAGCGTATGCGTATTTGCTCATCCCACCAATTGAAACCCTCACACACGATGCGCTGAAACGATTAAATGCCATCGAAGAGTTTTCTGAAATAGGTTCTGGCGGCAGCCTGGCTATGAGAGATCTGGAAATCCGGGGTGCCGGCAATCTTTTAGGTGCAGAACAAACCGGGTTTATCGATGCACTGGGCTTTGATCTCTATAATAAAATTCTGGATGAAGCTGTGAAGGAGCTAAAGGTTGAACATGATGCGGTTGAGTCGGGACAGCCGGAATTCGAAACCAGGGTTGAGATTGAATTCGACGCTTACTTACCGGAGGAGTATGTGAACGCATCACCGGAGCGAATCGATATCTATAAACGATTAACAAGCGCAGAATCACTGAAATCCATCGATGATATCCGTGAGGAGCTGCACGATCGTTTCGGTAAGCTGCATGAAGCAGTGGATAATTTACTTAATTTTGTCGCCATCAGAATCTTAGCAAAAAGACTGTCATTAAATTACATTTGCGTAAATAATGAAGAAATGATTGGAAAATTTATTCCCGAACTATTAAATTTAAAAGGGGAACATTTTAAATCGTGGCTTGGTTCAATTCTGGAGCATGCCAGCGAGCCGTTTGAATTCATTCAGGAGAAAAGATTAGGGCTGCGGTTAGCACTGCATGGAGATAAAAAACAACATTTGCAAACAGTTGTAACATTTTTGCAAAGTTTAACGGCTGCTGACGACCCTGAAGATAATTCCGAACCGATTGTGACTAAACAGGAGGAGGATTCCTTTTGAATAAAGGGTTACTGATAGCATGTGTTGTTTTGTTGTTCGTGATAAGTTGTAAGAAGCAAAACGAAAATGAGAGAGTCATCGCCAGAGTGGGTAAAGCAACCCTGACCTTAACGGATTTAATCGAAGATATTCCCGTTCAAATACGGCACGATCTTTCAGATGTTGAAATCCGTGAATTGGTTCTGCAATGGATTAATAATGAAGTACTCTATCAGGAAGCAGACAAGCGAGGTTTTGATGAGCGTCCTGATTTGCAAAAACAAGTTGAAAGATTACGCAAAGAATTGTTAGTGAGTAAATTAATTGAAACTGCTATCGGAAATAACATTTCGGTTTCCGAAGATGAAATAAAGACCTATTATGAAAACAATAAAGACAGTTTTATTTTGGAAGAGGATATGGTAAAAGCGTACCATGCTTTGTTTAAAACCACTAAAGCCGCCAATGTTTTCCGCAGACGCCTTGCAAATGGTGAGAAATTCCCTGAAATTATTAAAGCTGTTTTTGGAGACTCTCTAAAGATCGATGATTGGGATTGGGGTTATTTTGTGAGAGGGGATGTCATTCCTGAAATTGCAAATGTGGTTTTTAACGTCCGCCCCGGCCGGTTTACGAGAGCGATCAAGTCTAATTATGGTTATCATGTTTTGTTTGTCCTTGACAAACTAAAAAAAGGTGATGAAAGAAAGCTTGAGACGGTTAAAGAAGAGATTCGTTTAAAATTAACCACGAAGAAAAAACGGGAAAAATATCAGCGCTTTTTGCTGCAAACGAAAAGTAAATTCAAAATACAGACTAATTTCCAACTTCTCAATGCCGCAACACTGGATTCATTATTGAATAAAGGAGAAAAAGTAAATTGAAACACGTTAAGCACATAGTTATAATGCTTGTTTTATTCATCTCGGGTAATCTTTTTTCTCAGACCCCGCTGGATAAAATCATCGCGATTGTGGATGATAACATCATTCTTAAATCTGAACTTGAGCAGTTTTCGTATAGTACAGCTTTGCAAATGGGTATTGATGTTCAAAAGGAACCCGCAAAATTTCAGCGTCTGATGAAACAAACGCTGGAGAATTTAATCATTCAGAAAGTTTTGCTTGTGAAGGCGAAAGAAGATAGTGTTGAGGTCAGCGACAAACAGATTGATGCCGTTTTGGACCAGCAGATTCAGGGCATGGTGCAGCAATTGGGCTCGGAACAGAAAGTCGAAGAGTATTTTGGCACCACAATTCGTGAGATTCGACGGGACTTCCGGGATGAGGTTAAGGAAAGATTGTTGGTGCAGCGCCTGAGGGAACAAAAGGCCCATGAAATACAAATCTCCAGGCGGGAAGTAGAGCGATTTTACAATACTTTCCGGGATAGTTTGCCTCAGGTAAACGAGTCTGTTAAACTTAGGCACATTTTAGTAGACATTGAACCGAGCGAGGCAGCTATGGCTGAAGCCAGAAAAAAAGCGGACGCGCTGCTGGCACGGTTAAAAAAAGGCGAAGATTTTGGCGAACTGGCTCGAAAATATTCTGAGGGTCCGTCCGCTCCAAAAGGTGGGGAGCTCGGCTTGATGTCTCGTGGCGATCTGGTTAAAGAGTTCGAAGAAGTCGCCTTCAATCTTAATCCTGGTGAAATTTCTGGAATTGTCCGAACGCAATTTGGCCTCCATATCATTCAACTTAAGAAAAAAGTCGGCGAAAAAATAGACGTGCGTCATATTCTCCTCCGGGTAGACACATCTCCGGATGATGCCGTCGCTACGGTTGAACGGCTTAATAAATTAAGACAACAGATTGAAGCCGGTGAAATATCCTTTGCAGACGCTGCAAAAAAGTACTCGAAGGATAAATCCACAGCGGAAAAGGGTGGAGAACTCGGTTGGTTCGATGTTGATCAGTTCGAAATTAAAGCTTTTAAACAAGCGGTGGTAGGACTAAAAGAGGGTGAGATATCCGATCCTCTAAAAACCAAATTTGGTTATCATTTGATCCTGTTGGAAGATCGAAAAAAAGCTCGCAAACTCAACATTAAAGACGATTGGGAACAAATTGAACAATGGGCGCTGGATCTTAAGCAACGAAAAGAATTTGAAAAATGGGTTGAGAAAATAAAGAAGGACGTCTACATTCAGATTAAAACCTGATGATTTTACTTCAAATAATCGGACATATTATTTTTTGGGTGATTATGCTTACCGGTCTGTTCCTTATTCCACTCGGACTTCCGGGAACATTCCTAATTGTGGCAAATGCATTTATTTTTGCTCTGCTGACACATTTTGTTCAAATTTCATGGGGTTTTCTAGGTTTGCTGCTACTCATTGCCATCATTATGGAAGGGGTAGAGTTTTTTATCGGAGCCGCAACAGCCGGGAAATATGGTGCGTCTAAACAGGGTATGTTTGGTGCTATTTTGGGTGGATTTTTAGGGGCCATTTGGGGAACACCGATCCTTCCTGTCATCGGAACTCTTTTGGGAGCCTTCACCGGTGCATTTGTCGGCGCAACACTTTTTGAATATATGAATACAAAGGACTTTGATAAAGCATTGCGTGTTGGTTTTGGCGCTTTTCTCGGATCTCTCGGTGGTAAACTGACCAAAATAGCGGTGGCAGTCGCCATGGTTGTTATGGTAGGATTTAGAATTTATTAATTGAACACAACAGACCGAACTCAAATATCTCTCAGGTAGTCCTCTGTTTAATGAAATAAAAACATCTGTTTTGCTAATGAAACCGAAAATGCTACGTCTTTTTTTACTTTTGCTTTATGTTACCGCTGGGTTTGCTCAACCAACAACGGACAGCGGTGATTTCACAATCTCGCGTTTAAAATACAGCGGCGGCGGCGATTGGTACAATGATCCTTCTATTATTCCTAATATGTTGAGTTTTCTGAAAAAAAATACGAATATAACTACGGGAAAGGATCAAACGGTCGTAGAAATTAGTGATGAGGAGTTATTTTCCTATCCCGTGTTGTTTATGACCGGCCACGGAAAAATTTCTTTTTCAAAAAGTGAAGCCGAACGATTACGAAAGTATTTACTTGCAGGTGGATTTTTGTATGCTGATGACGATTATGGAATGGACAAGTCTTTTCGTGAAGAAATTAAAAAAGTTTTTCCGGATAAAAAATTAGTTGAACTTCCGTTTTCTCACGAAATTTTTCATAACCACTTTAATTTTCCCAGCGGCTCTCCCAAAATTCACGAACATGACGGCGGCCCTCCGAAAACCTACGGAATCTTTCACGATGGGCGAATGGTCGTATTTTATACATTCGATACAAATATTTCAGATGGGTGGGCTGACCCGGAAGTCCACGGAGATCCTGAAAATATCCGGCAAAAAGCATTTGAAATGGGAACGAACATCATCGTTTACGCTCTGACCAACTGAGGGTCAAAATGAAGGTTGAGCAACAATATAAAAGTCTGGTAGACCGTCTGGCGAAATTACGCCGACGCGAAAAAAAGTTTAGCCTTTTGCGGGGCCTGCTTATTGGCTTTCTCATCATCGTGGTTCTGTCGGTACTGTCGACTTTATTTGAATCACTTTTTCGGTTTTCATCCCCAATCAGGACTGTCTTGGCCGTATTCAGTTTACTCACATTGTTCTTTTCTTTAATATGGTTTGTAATTAAACCATTGATATTAATGGCTTTAAAACAAAAAAAACCGGATGATATTGTCCTGGCGTTAAAAGTTGGCAAGTTTCATTCACAGATAAAGGACCGCTTGGCAGACGCGCTGCAAGTTTATCGGGAAAGTTGTCGTGGCACAGGAAGTCATTCAAGGGAATTAGCGAATGCTTCTCTTGAGTCGATTTTTTCTGAAACGAAAAACATCAACTTTTGTGATGTGGCCGACCGTCAAAAAGTTATTCGTTGGTTAAAACCCGTGGCAGGATTTACCGTTTTATGTGTAGTGGTTTTTGCTCTCTTCCCGGTTACACTGCAAGACGCCGCGTTTAGGTTAAGCCATCCGTTTCGGGAATTTAATGCCGGGCCGGTCGTAACAATTAAAGTAGCGCCGGGTAACTATCAGGCCGTGAAAGGGGACGATGTTCCAATAAAAGCGTTTGTTTCGGGACTGGAGGGGTCGGAGATAGGATTGTTTTTAAAGAAAACATCTGCTGAAAGATTCGAAGAGATTAAACTTGCCTCATCTGACCAGAACCAGTTTGTTTATACGATCCCGGCGATTAAGGAAGAGACGGAATACTATTTTCGAAAAGGGAAACAACAAACGGAAACGTACGCCATTTCTGTGGTTGAACGACCGTTTGTCCGCAGTTTGCAGGCGAGTATTTCATTTCCGGAATACTCGAAATTGGGGACACAGTATTTGGATGAAAATGTCGGGGATATTTCTGCGTTACGTGGCTCAAAAGTCACGTTGAAGCTGTTGTCAAACAAACCGGTTTCCGATGCGAGTATTCGATTTAACGACGGGAAAAATGTCTCGCTCAAACATTCGGGACAGGAACTTTCCGGGCAGTTTGTCCTCAACAAAAGCGGCAGCTATCAGATTTTTTTGCAAGACCAATTACATCTTACCAACGATTCTCCAATAAATTATCGCATCGAGACGATTGCCGATCAGATACCTTTTGTACAAATTGCTTTTCCGGGACGGGATGTTGATCTCGGCAAGGATATGATTTTACCGTTAAGTATTGAAGCACAAGACGATTTTGGTTTTTCACAATTGAGATTGCGATTTCAGGTTTTAAGCGGCGGATTTGAAGCTAAAGAAGAACAGGTTCTCCAACTACCACTGCCATCTCCTTCTGCTGATCAAATATTAGTTAATCATAACTGGAGCCTTGGCGGTTACGGCCTCTCTCCCGGAGATGTCGTTAGTTATTTCGCCGAGGTTTTCGATAATGACGACGTTTCAGGACCCAAAAGCGCCAAAAGTGAAGAATACCGCGTTCGGTTGCCTTCCATGAATGAGATTTTTGACGAAGTTGCGGAGAGTCAGGATGAGACGTATGATGAGTTAAAAAGTCTTGTGGAGGAAAGTAAATCACTCAAAGCAACTCTCGATAATGCTGTGCAGCAAATGAAGCGCAATCCAGACCTGAATTGGGAGGAAAAACAAAAGATTCAGGATGCGGTTCAAGCTCAGGAGAAAGTGCAGGAGAAAGTGCAGGAGTTGCAAAATAAGTTGGATGAGATGGTTAACCGACTGGAGCAGAATGATTTGCTTTCTCAGGAAACATTGGATAAATATCGTGAGTTACAGCAATTGATGCAAGAGCTGCTCACGGAAGATTTGAAAAAGGCGCTCGCCGAATTGCAAAAGTCAATGGACCAATTGAATCCGCAAAAGCTTCAGGAAGCGGTAAAGAAACTGTCTGAGTCCCAGGAAGACTTTTTGAAAGGAATGGAGCGGACGGTGAATTTACTGAAGAAATTGCAAATTGAGCAGAAAATGGATGAAATGGTGCGAAAAGCGCAGGAACTTGTTCGGCGCCAGGAAGCGTTAAACAAGCAGGCTGGCGAATCCCAAAATACAAAGAAATCGGAAAAATACGCCAAAGATCAAGAGGGAATCAAACAAGACACTCAAAGCCTCGAAAAGGATTTAACGAAACTTTCAAAGCAGATGGGAGAATTTCCGCAGATGCCGCAGGAAGACATGCAAAAAGCCAAAGAACAGGCGGGGGCGCAACTACAGGAGCAGATGCAGCAGGCGGCAAATCAGTTTCAGTCCGGCGACATGCAAAATGCTCAGCAATCCGGGCAACAGATTTCTCAGAATCTAAAACAAATGCTGCAATCGTTGCAGTCTGCAAAAGAGCAGATGACGGAAAAGGAGAAACAGAAACTCATGCAGGCGTTTAAGCGCTCTTCCAACGACTTGTTAAATCTGTCAAAACGCCAAGAAGCATTGATGAAAAAGACCGAGGGGACAGACCGGAACACGCCGGGCATGACCGAATTGGCAGATGAGCAGGAAAATTTACTCTCGGGACTTTCCCGAGTGACAAACCAACTCTATGACCTTTCGCAAGAGACGTTTTTTATTACACCGCAAATTGGGCAGGCACTGGGTAAATCAATCAGCGGAATGCAGAAAGCGTTGCAGCAATATGAAGCGAGAAATTCCAGCAGAACAACGCGAAATCAGGCACAGGCCATGGGAGGGCTGAATGAAGCCGTTTCACAGCTTCATAATTCCATGCAGAGCATGAGCGGCGCCTCATCGGGGATTGGTTTCCAGGAAATGATGCAGCAGCTCATGGGAATTTCCGGCCAGCAAAAAAGTCTCAACCAGCAAACATCCGAGCTGGGTCAGAAGCCGGGCATGAGTATGGAACAGGGCGCTGCTATGCAACGCCTGGCGGCACAACAGGAAGCACTGCGGAAATCGCTCGAACAATTAAATAAGGAATACAAAAACCGTTCGGAGATCCTCGGCGACCTGGAAAAGGTGGGGAACGAAATGGCCGATGTAGTGAATGATCTCATGCGCAAAAATGTGAACCGAAAAACGATTGACCGGCAGAAGAACATCTTGTCCCGACTGTTGGATGCGCAAAAGTCCATGCATAGCAGAGATTTCAGCAATAAGCGTCGGGCTAAAACCGGAAAACAGGTGCAAGCTTTGAGTCCGGGCGCGCTTCCGGATTTTGGCCGGACAGAGTCTATCCGTTTAAAAAGTGAGCTCTTAAAAGCACTTAAAGAAGGATATTCAAAAGACTACCGTGAACTTATCCAAAAGTATTTTGACGCCCTGGCCAAAGAACAGGCTCAGGGAACGCTAAGCAATTGACATAATATGAGTTGAAATATGCACAAAAAAATTGCCGGCATTTTGGCGCTGCTCTTGTTGTTTTCCGTCAATGGTATGTGGGCTCAGTCCCGAATAGACAAAAGCCGTATCAAACTGGCTCAGGATTATGAGCGACGCGGAAATTACGAATTGTCATTGCGGATTTTTCTCGGGTTGTTCAACCAGGTTCCACGCAACCAGTTGTATTATGAAGGCGTTAAGCGGAACATGTTGCGCCTGAAACGCTATGAACGGCTCATCGAAACAATTAATGCTCAAATAGCCCGCACAAACGATGCAAAGTATCATGCCGACTTGGGCAATGTGTATTACAAACAAGGGGAACATGAAAAAGCAAAGGCGGTCTGGAATGAGGTTGTAGATGAATATCCGCAAAAAAAATCGACCTACACCTATGTGGCCAGCGCCATGGTAAGCAATCGTTTGTATGATGAAGCCATCAACTTGTACAAAAAAGCACGGATAAATTTGCAGCAGCCCAATGCGTTTGTTTTCGAACTGGCGAATATGTACATTGCAAGGTTAAAATATAATGATGCCACCGATGAGTACCTTAATTATTTGGAAACGTCGCCTGCTCAATTTAACTACATCGAAGGGCGCATTGCTGCCTATACAAAGGATGCAGAACAAGCCCGTAAAGTTGCGGCAATCTTGAAATCGAAACGGGAAAAAGCGCGTCAACCCTATTTAATCGACAAGCTGCTTGCGGATTTGTATTTGCGGAATCGGGACTTCGATCTTGCATTTGAAAAATTTAAACAGCTTGAAACGAACAAAGACTATCTTAAGTCGCAAAACGGCACAAATGGGAAAGAAATTTATTTTTTTGCAGAAAAGGCGCTACAGTCCGAAGATTACCGGTATGCAGAGAAAGGCTTTAATCTCATTTTGGAAAAATACAGACACTCTCCTTATCGTTTGCGTGCACTCTATGGGTTCGCTTTGTCAAAACAAAAGCAAGGTTTCACCCGGGACGCGTTAAACAGTTATGAGTCGCTCATAGCAACGAATCAGAAATCACCGTGGGCAGAAGACGCGGCTTACCAAATAGGGATCATTTTCCAGATTGATTTGTTTGATATACCCAGGGCTTTGACTGCTTATCATCGGTTTATTCAGGACTACCCCCATGGGAGGAACAGCATAGATGTCTACTTTCGTATTGGTGATTGTTACGTTGTTCTTGGAGATATGGAAAAGGCAAAAGCGTGGTATGGGCGGGCGATTATTCAAAACAATGCCAATGCCGGGTTGGAAGAGCGGGTGAACTATAAAAAAGCCTATGCGGATTTCCTGAAGGGTAATTATGATGAGTCGCTTTCCTATTTGAAAAAGGTTACAGGCAATCTTACAAACACAAAGCAAGATCAAACCTTCGCCAATGACGCGCTCGAGTTGATGTTTTTCATTGAAGATAATATAAAAAAAGATAACCAGGCTTTGGAGTTGTTTAGTGAAGCCCGGCGATTTTTGTACCGGAGGAACCCGCGGAAAGCCATGGCAGCTTTTCAGTCAATTCTTGAAAAACACCCAAACTCCAATCTCGAAGAAAAAACACTCATCGAATTAGCTGAGCTGGAATATAATGAAAAACAGTTCGGCAAATCGATTGTCTATCTAAAAACGTTGCTGGAAAAGCACCCGGAAAGCGTCTACAATGCATTTGCCCAAAAACGTATCGGCGAGGTATATGAGGATGGGCTTGCCAATTTTCCACAGGCAGCGTCAGCATTTGAAAAAGTGCTGATCAATTATCCCTCTTCGATTTATACAGAAGACGTCCGCTACCGTCTCAGACGTTTGGAAAAAAGAACATTAAACAATTAGGCTCCGCGCGATATGAAAGCAAAAAAACTTCGTTCGCTTTTTTTCGGTTTGTTAATTTTATTTTGCGGGTACAATGTAACGACTGTTTTTGCCCAAAAAATCCTTATCAACATGGATTTAAAACAGACCGATCACTTAAAAGCGTACGGTGTGGCGTTTTGGGCTCTTCAGCGTGCCATTCCCGTAGAATGGTTGCTGAATTATCGCGGCGGCTCTTTTATGATGGACTATTATCCGGCGGTTGAGCGGGAGCTGCGTTTGCGGGGAGTTGCTTTTTCAAACATCTCTGGCGCACAGGCCGCACAAATTTATGCTGAAATCGAGCAGCAAAACATGGATGTTGTATTATTGGAGAAAGCTCCCAGGATCGTCATTTATACGCCACCCAACAAACAGGTTTGGGATGATGCCGTTACTCTGGCTTTAACCTATGCAGAAGTCCCGTACAAAACTGTTTGGGATGAAGGTGTCTTAGATGGAGATTTAAAAAAGTACGACTGGCTGCATCTGCACCATGAAGATTTTACGGGTCAGTATGGAAAGTTTTATGCGAATTTTCGAAATGCTTCCTGGTATATTGAGGAGGTCGTGAAAAATGAAGCTATGGCGAAAAAAACCGGTTACTCAAAAGTGTCGGAAGAAAAAAAGGCCGTTGCCCGGGCCATTAAAAATTATGTGGCGGGTGGCGGATTTCTGTTTGCTATGTGTTCTGCAACAGATACGATTGATTTAGCTTTTGCGGCAGAAAAGACCGATATTGTCCCGGCTGTTTTTGATGGCGATCCGGTGGCTTCGAATGCACTGGCAATGTTGGACTATTCGAAAACCCTTGCCTTTGAGAATTTTACCCCGGAGTTTAACCCGTTGGTTTATGAACATTCGGATATCGATTTCCCGCCAAGTAACATGCCCCGTATTCGTAGTGCCGATGCAGATTTCTTCACGTTGTTTGAATTTTCGGCAAAATACGATCCGGTGCCCACGATGTTAACACAAAACCATGTGTCTGTTATCAAAGGATTTATGGGACAAACCACGGGATTTAAAAAGAGTTTAATCAAGAAATCTGTCACTATTTTAGCGGAAATGGAAGGAACCGAGGAAGTAAAATACCTTCACGGCAATCTAGGTCGCGGAACGTTTACGTTTTACGGTGGTCACGACCCTGAAGATTATCAGCACTACGTGTATGACCCGCCAACGCAACTATCGCTGCATAAAAACTCACCCGGCTACCGCTTGATTTTGAACAATATTCTATTTCCCGCTGCAAAAAAGAAGAAACGTAAAACCTAATTTGTGCGGTATGATTGAAGTTTTATAAAATCCATTTCTTCTTGACTTTTATGCGGCATTTCTTCTATTTTGTTCAGAAAGTAAAAACGTTGTTTTTTTAATGGAGAAACGGGGTGCTAAAGGAATTTTCAATTCGTACCGAGCGACAGGTGGAGTTTGCAAAAATCACCAGTCATGTTCAGAAAATCATTTCCGAAAATGATTTTAAAAATGGTGTTTGTCATATTTATATTCCGCATACAACGGCTGGCGTAACCATCAATGAAGGTGCCGACCCCGATGTGTGGCGCGATATGATCATGGAACTTAATAAAATCGTACCTTTTGATGACGGCTACCGGCATGCGGAAGGCAATTCAGCCGCACATATTAAAGCCAGTTTAATGGGTTCTTCTGCGGCTGTTTTTGTTCAAAATGGCAATTTGCTGCTTGGCACCTGGCAGTCGATTTACTTTTGTGAATTCGACGGTCCGCGAACCCGCCGCGTTTTAGTGACCCTTTCGTGACAGACAAATGATTCTAAAAGATCTGGGCGAGTTTGGCCTCATTCGTCGTTTGAAAAAAAAGCTCGCATCCCATTCCTCAGAACTCATGGTCGGCATCAATGATGATGCCGCGGTCTTTAAAGCACACGAACAATTATCTCTGCTCACCACCGATGCTTTTGTAGAAGGTGTTCACTTCGACCTAAAATATATGTCTTTTCACGACGTGGGTTGGCGCCTGCTTGCGGCCAACTTAAGCGATATCGCGGCAATGGGCGGCATACCTGAATATGCTGTGTTGACCGTTGCTCTGCGCGATGACCTTACCGTTGGCGCCGTGGATGACTTTTACCGCGGCATGTCGGGGATCGCCCAACAGTTTAGTGTTGATATTATTGGCGGCGATACCACACGCACGCCGGATCGATTGTTCTTTTCATTAACCATTTACGGACGCGTCGAACGGGAGCGTCTTGTTTTAAGGTCTGGCGCCCGGGAAGAAGATGCTGTTTTAGTCACCGGTAGCCCCGGCAATTCAATTGCCGGTCTGGAGATTCTGAAATTACAGCGGGCGTCTTTGCTTGAAAAATTTCCTGAGGCCGTGAAACAGCATAGAACCCCGCAACCCCGCGTGCGCGAAGCGCGGCATTTGGTGGAAAACTTTCATATTCACGCGATGATCGATGTAAGTGACGGTGTGGCTTCGGAAATCGGACATGTTTGTCAAAGCAGCGATGTGGGGGCACGGCTTTACGCCGATAAAATTCCGCTTTCTGCGGCAGCGAGAAACATTGCGGAGATGCAGGGAGCCAAACCACTGAGCTATGCTCTTTATGGCGGTGAAGATTTTGAGCTGTTATTTACCGCTCCCAAGTCAGAAAGCACATCTATTATTCGAGAATTGAAAACAGTGTTCAATCTTCAATGTTCGAATATTGGAAAAATAACGTCGCTGGATAAAGGAGTCATGCTGATTGACGGGGAAAGAGCAGCACCTTTGGCGGCCCAGGGCTTTGATCATTTTCGTCCAACCCTCAAATAATTGAAACAAAGCGTCTATTGAAAAGATGCGGAATTGAACCATTTCACCGTCCTTGAAGTAAAATATACCAAAATACTTTTTTTCTGAGGCAAGTTTTTTTATTGACTTCATGGAAGATAATTATTATGTTTGTTGATTTTAAATTTAAAGTAAATGAATCCAGGAGGAAAGACATGCGAAAGTTTCGTTTAATTGGCAGGCAATCGTTGTCAAGTCTGTTGACGGTTTGCTTAGTATTGGGAACGTTGTTTTGGAACGATTCCATCGTTTTAGCTAAAGGTGGGGGGCCGAATGTCAGCGGCGCAAAGCTCTATATTCAGCAAAACGATTTGCAACAGGCGTTAAAGGCGTTACACAAAGAGATTGAAAAAGTAAACCCCAATAACGAAGATGCCTGGTATTTGTTGGGTTACATCTATGCTCGCCAGAAGAAATATGATAAAATGGTCGAAGCGTTCAACAAAGCGGTTGAACTGAAACCAAAGTTTAAGGACAAAGGCATCAAAATTAGCAAAGATTCGGGCACCCAGTTTCTTTCAAAATTTGGTACAAGTCTCATTTTGAAAATCGTCTGGGGAAATTCATTTAATTCAGGTGTTAAGTTTTTTAATAGTGCCGTAAATGCCGCGGATGATTCATCCCGAAACAAGAGCTACGAAGGTGCGGTTGAAGCATTCCGGGTTGCCGCCATGATTATGCCAGATAGTACACTTGCTTACCGTAATTGGGCCGCGGCTTTGCTTAATCTCGGACGGTATGCAGACAGTGTAAAACCTCTAAAGTTAGCATTGCAGTACCAACCAAATGATAATGAAGTAAAAACCATGCTTGCGCAGGTTTATATGGCAAGCAAAGCAGACAGCCTTGCAATACCCATTCTTGAAGAATTGTGGCAGGGTAATGTAAAAACCGAGGAGGTTGCGGATAACCTCTCACGTGCCTATGTCCGTGCAGGTGAAATAGACAAAGCAAAAGCTATATATAAAGATGCAATTGAGCTGAATCCGGCTAATTTTCAGTTTCGCTATAATTATGGGACGATCTTGCTTGAAGCAAAGGATTATGATGGAGCCATTGAGCAGTTACAACAAGCGAGTCGACTGGATTCAAGTTCACCCGACCTTAACTATAATCTCGGTGCGGCCTTTTTGAACCGTGCTGTTGGCAAACGCGAGGCATTACCCGAAGACTCTGAAGACAAATCATATCTTGCGGATTTTAAATCTGCTCTTCCTTATCTGGAAAAATCGGTAAAAGCGAACCCGGATGACGAAAATGTCTGGTTTACTTTGGGAAGAATCGCCGGACAATTGAATAAAATTTCTTTGGCCGGATATGCATTTGCAAAAGGTGAGCCCGTAAAAAGTGTTTTGGATGATAAAGTGATTGTTGGGATGCAGGGAGATTTACTAAAAACAATTCTCGGGTCACCGGATGATGTGAAGCCCCTGGAATCTAACCAGTTTGAAGACGTTGAAGAGTGGATATTTAAACCCGGCAAAAAGGGAAAGCTTACGGTGAAAGAGCCTCTCAATGTTTACGTGAAAGCGGGTAAAGTCGATGCGCTAGTGATTGTTAAATAGAGCGTATCTTTGAATTTTTTATAGGTAAGCCTCACAGATTTCTTTCTGTGAGGCTTTTTTGTGAGCAACTATTGATCCTCGTTGAGAACTTTCTTATAATGAAATAAAATGAGGATGGAATTATTCTTTTAGATATCTTGTGGAAACGGCATTTAAAAAGGAAAATTACAAAGATTTTTATGAGCTCGTGGGAAGGAACTATCCTGAAGAGGATTTTGTGTTTCATTCTTTACGGGGTATTGTTCGCCGCCAATTCATTCTCTCTTGGTTAAAAACAGCCGCCGGATGTTTTTTAGATCTCGGTTGTAACCGGGGCTACTATACATCCGCTTATAAAAATGGCCCTGCCGTTGGCGTCGATTTATCCTTTGCTGTATTGAAGATGGCAAAAAGACGCAATAAAAATCAATTCTTCATTCAAGGGGATGCACAAAACATTTCATTTTTAAAATTATCTACCATCAACTCAATCTTATGTTCGGAAATGCTTGAACATGTTCCGGACCCGGTAGCGGTTTTCAGGGAATGTTACCGTGTTTTGAAAAACGGCGGGCAAATGCTTTTAACGACCCCCAATTATAAAAAAGTGAAACCCACGTGGATAGATGTTGGTGAGATGGCGGATTTCGGCATTTCCGGTGTTCAGAACGGGAGATATTTTCACACGGCATTTCGTCCCGAGGAATTGAGTGAATTTGCACAAAATGCCGGTTTTATTGTCTTGCGAGCAGGAACCTTTGAAAAAGAGGTGAAGTATTCTACACGGATTCCAGTGGTGTTTTTCCATATTGTGGATCAACTGAACCGGCGCCTTATTAGGAGTAAACAACTGCATACTGTGAATAAAAAACTTTTGGACAAAGTAAGCCTGGGTATTTATAAGTGCTGTTCCCTGCTGAAATTAAATACGGTACTTTGCTTGCTTGTGAAAGAAGGCGTGCGATCGTTTATTATGGTTAAAAAACCGGAACAATCCGGATGAAAGAATTACCGCTCATTGCTTTTAGTCTTGGTGACCCGTGTGGCGTCGGCCCTGAGATAATCGTGAAATCTTTTATGGATCATGACATTCAGAAACTGGCGAATTTTGTCGTTTGTGGGCCGGTGTCCGTTTTGGAAAAAGCAAAAAAAAGCGTCGGAGGCGACTGTTCTTTGCAAAAACTGACTCAAATGGATATTTTAAAGGCTAGGCCAATCAACGAGAAAACATTGTGGGTGATGGATTTCAAAGTCGGTGATTTGCATGAAATAACCCCGGGAATCATATCAAGAGCGGGTGGAATCATTGCCGGCAAAGCTTTGGAAAATGCAGTGGAACTGGTTCGCAGCAATGCTGCCGCAGCTCTGGTGACAGCGCCTATTTCAAAAGAGTCGTTTAATCTGGCCGGTTTTCGTTTCCCCGGACACACAGAATTTTTGGCCGACCGGCTGTCGGCTAAAGACGTCGTTATGGTTCTTATGAGTGAACATTTACGAGTCGGGCTGGCTACGACGCATTGTGCATTAGCTGACGTCTCACATCTAATTAACACAGAGATGCTTTTGAACAAATTAGTTACCGTAAGTAGGGATTTAAAAAAGCGTTTGTTACGTAAAAATCCAAAAATTGCAGTTTTAGGGCTGAATCCGCACGCCGGAGAAAATGGTCTGTTTGGTATGGAAGAAATAGATGTGATCCGTCCAGCGATTGACGCAGCAAACAAAAAGGGTCTGAACGTATGGGGTCCCTACCCGGCAGATACAATCTTTTCAACGGCAACCCCAAATGCATTTGATTTATATTTTGCAATGTACCACGATCAGGGGTTAATTCCGTTAAAAATGCGTTCCTTTGGGCAGGCGGTCAATTATACTGCAGGCTTGCCTGTGGTTCGAACCTCACCTGACCATGGAACAGCATTCGATATTGCCGGCACGGGTAAGGCTGACGCCGGTAGTATGAAGGAGGCGATTAAAGTTGCTGTCAAAATGGTTACGAACACCTGAAGATGTTGAGCCGTATTCACAATTAGCACTCATTTACGACTTTGTTATGCGCCATGTTGATTATGGTCGTTGGGCGGTGCACCTGGCAGAATTATTTGTTTATGTGCAAGGCAGTGTACAGGATATTCTGGATATTTCTTGTGGAACCGGGTCGCTGGCGATCAAATTGACCCAATTGGGTTACCGTCTGTCGGGGTTTGATCAATCTGCTCCTATGGTCAGGCAGGCTTCAATAAAGTTAGATAAACTCGGTTTTCCCGTTCCTGTTTGGCAAGGCTCCATGCAGCGTTTTTCCACAAAAAGACAGTATGATGCGGTTGTCTGTACGTATGACAGTTTTAATTATTGCACAACGGTGCAATCCTGTGAAGCGGTTTTTGTATGTGTCAATGAGGTTTTGAAGCGTGATGGTTTGTTTATATTTGATGTTTGTACAAAGAAAAATTCCATGAAACATTTTAGAAATTTTTATGATAATGAGCAAACCAAAGAATATGGGTATATTCGTCAATCTGTTTTCGATCCCATAAAAAAAATTCAATCAAATGAGTTTACGATTCAATGGTTTAATAAGCCACAGAAAAGTTATCGGGAAATCCATAAACAAAAAATCTACAGCTTAGATGAATTTATTAAAATGATACCGTCTGACAAATTTATTTTGGTTGGAAAATATGATGGATTTTCTTTTGAAGCGGGTACGGAAAACTCTGAAAGGGTGCATTTCGTTTTAAGAAAATGTCGTTGATTTATCGGCACATAAAATGATTTATGATTTGGAATAAACATGGTTAAAATTCAAAATGTAAAAATGAAATACCCCAATGGCGATGGCTTGACGTTGATAAACCTTGAGGTAAAACGAGGGGAATTTGTCTTTTTAGTGGGGCCAACAGGTGCAGGTAAAAGTACGGTTCTGAAGCTTGTTTATATGGAAGAATTTCCCAAGGTTGGCCAGGTTATTGTCAATAATTATAATTCACTGGAAATTAAGGAAAAAGAAATTCCGTATTGTCGCCGGAAACTTGGTATCATTTTTCAGGATTTCAAGCTTTTAGAAGATAGAGATATTTTTGAAAATGTAGCGTTTGCTTTGCAGGTTACGGGTGTCCGCAGAAAAAACATTAAGAAGAGAACCCTCAGAGCGCTGGCAGAAGTTGGCTTAAGCCACAAGAGTCGTAAAATGCCGTTTGAATTGTCGGGTGGAGAGCAGCAGCGGGTGGCAATTGCCAGGGCGATTGTAAACGACCCGCTCATTCTGTTAGCCGATGAACCAACCGGAAACTTGGACCCGAAAACAACCGTGGAAATCATGAATATTCTGGAAAAAGTAAATGCTCGGGGAACCGCTATTCTTATGGCAACCCACAATTACGAGTTGGTTAATCAAGCAGACAAAAGAGTCGTTTCCATAAACAAAGGGAGGACGTTG
Source organism: uncultured Calditrichaceae bacterium (assembly GCA_964455375.1). GTDB lineage: Bacteria > Zhuqueibacterota > Zhuqueibacteria > Oceanimicrobiales > Oceanimicrobiaceae > CAYVXE01. The sequence goes on along the minus strand of CAYVXE010000003.1, from coordinate 13,464 downwards.
AATTGAACGATAGTTTCTTCTTTGTCTTAAAAGAAGGATTTGTTGGCTTAAAACGATCACGGTTTGCCGGATTTGTTGCCATGATAACCGTTGCCATCTCGCTTATCCTTATCGGAGTATTTTTGATTATCACGGTGAATCTTGGCGGCGTTGTGGAAACGTTGCGCAACCGGGTAGAATTAGAAGTATTCTTGGATGATTCTTTGGATGAAGATGCAATTCAAATGATTGCAAACGAAATTAAAAAGATAGAAGGCGTGAAGGAAATTCAATTTGTTTCCAAAGAAATGGCTTTGATGGAATACAGGAAGCTGTTTAAAGATAAAGAGGATGATTATTTCCAGGCGTTGGGCTACAACCCGCTGCCGGCATCATTTAAAATTAAACTGAGGGAAGAGTTTCGTACCGTTGACGGGGCTGAAAGCGTCTATGATAAGCTCTCTGTTTTAGATGATATTCATCCCGAGGATGTGGTTTTTAGAAGAGAATTTGTTTTGTTGTTGGAAAAGTATATTAAAACAGCCATCGCCGTCGATTTTATCGTCGGCATCATCGTCTGTTTAAGCGCTCTTTTATTGGTTTCAAACAATATTCGACTAATCATTTTCTCAAGAACCAAAATTATTGAGACCATGGTACTTGTGGGGGCAACCAAAAGTTTCATTCGATTTCCTCTCTATATCCAAGGTATTATTCAAGGTGTGTTTGGGGGGCTTTTTTCAACGCTCTTTTTGTATGGATTGTTAAAAGTTGCCGCTTTGGAAATCCCCGGTTTCTTCACGGTTGATTTGCGCTTGTATTTCGTTCTTGTCAGTTTAGGCGCTTTGTTGGGGTTTTCCGGTAGTTATATTGCAGTCCGAAAGTATTTATGATTATGAATTTAACTTAATTTATCACAAATAGTTTTTGCTTGACAAACAAGGGAAAAATCACTATCTTCGAGTTAATTTATAATGAAATACCGTCGATTTTGATCGATAGTAAACGTGAAATATTTTGAGATTTTTGCATGATGAAGACATCAAGCGTGCTCTCAGAAAGAGAGCGTACCTTATTGAAGCACATCGTTGAGAGCTATGTCCGAAATGCGCAGCCTGTAGGATCTCGGTATTTGGCCAAAACATATAATTTGGGGATTAGTCCGGCGACCATTCGCAATGTCATGAATGATCTTGAGGAAATGGGTTACTTAAAACAGCCTCACGTTTCAGCCGGTAGAATTCCCACCGATAAAGGTTACCGGTTTTATGTTGATTGTTTAACCTCCACCAATGCGTTTGGTGAGCATGACCGGCAATTAATTTTAGCTAATTTTAGCAATTTATCCATTGATGTCGAAGAGATCCTTGAAGTTTCATCGCGGGTTCTGGGTGAAATTTCAAGCCAATTAGGGGTTGTGTTGGAACCGAGTTTCTACAATGGTGTTTTTAACAAAATGGAACTGGTTTCCATTTCGGATAACAGGATTTTGTCTGTTATCACCATTGAGTCGGGTTTAGTGAATACCATTATGATGGAAATACAGTCAGAAGTGTCGCGTGATCAGCTACATGAGACTAGCAGGATAATCAATGAAAGGCTATCCGGACTTTCATTGAAAGAAGTAAAAGAAACGCTTGACAAACGATTGGCGGATACCGGAATAAGCAATCCGATGTTGCTGCGGACAATTATCCGTTTTGCCGACCGGCTGTTTTCTTTTCAAAAACAGAAAGATTTGCATGTGGGGGGAACGATGAATATCATGTCAAATCCCGAATTTTCTGATCACGTACATGCGTCAAAAATTATTGAACTCATCGATAAGAAAGAGGATATTTTACATTTTTTGAATGCGACCCAGACAGACAATCTTACCGTAAGAATCGGGCGGGAAAACGAAGGAGAGTTGTTCAGCGAGTACAGTGTTATTTCCGCGAGGTATCGCTTAGGTCGTGTTGTGGGGACGTTGGGAGTTGTGGGGCCCACAAGAATGCATTATTCCAGAATTATTCCTCTTGTTAGCTTTATGGGGGATGTACTAACCCGAAAACTTTGTTCTGTGTGGTGTTAGATTTTTAACGGGAGGTTTTTTTATGAGTAGTTCCGAGAAAAATGTTGCTCAAAAGATAGTTGAAGAAAAGAATGGTAAGACTAAAGGTGAAAACGGTATCCCCAAGAAAAAATCCGGAAACCGTGCACACACCGGGCTTCAACGAAAAACGGAAAGACTTGAAAAGGAAATCGAGGAGTTGAAAGATAAGTTTTTAAGAAAAGTCGCTGAATTTGATAATTATAAAAAACGAACAGATGCAGAAATGCTTCAAGTTGGTATGATGGCGAGTGCGGAACTTATTAAAGAACTGCTGCCTGTTTTTGATGATTTGGAGCGGTCGCTGGTAGCGGCAAAAAAGTCAAAAGATTTTCAGACACTATTTACCGGTGTTGAGTTAATTTATAAAAATCTGAGTAAGGTTTTCGAGAGTCGCGGTGTAAAAGTCATGGAGTCTGTGGGTAAGCCCTTTGACCCGGAAAAGCACGATGCGCTTATGCAGGTTGAAGACAAAAATTTTCCTCCGGGAGTTGTTGTGGATGAACATCTGAAGGGATATATTATGGGAGATCGTGTTCTGCGGCACTCCCAGGTTTTAGTGAATAAAAGTGACTAGGTTGTAAAGTAATTGTAACTGATGTGAAATTTGTTGGGCAATATGACGAAACGCGACTACTATGAAATATTAGGCATTCAAAAAACTGCGAGCGAAGAGGAAATAAAAAAAGCTTATCGTAAGCTGGCAATGAAGTATCATCCCGACCGCAATCAGGGCAATGCTGAAGCTGAAAGTAAGTTTAAAGAAGCCGCCGAAGCTTATGAGGTGCTGAGGGAACCTCAAAAGCGCCAGATCTATGATCGATTCGGGCATAGTGGTTTGAAAGGCGGGGCGCAGGGATTTGCCGGTTTTGACTTTGACCTTGGGGATGCATTACGCACTTTCATGTCTGAAAGCTTCGGTTTCGGAGACCTTTTTGGTGCTGGGCACGGCAATGGTACAAGAAGAAAAAGGCGGGGTAACGATTTACAAGTAAAACTCCCTTTGACTTATGAGGAAATCGCCACCGGTGTTAAGAAAAAAATTAAACTGAAAAAATGGATTGTTTGTAGTGCATGCCAGGGTCATGGAAGCCGGAAGGGTTCCTCTGAATCAACGTGTCCACATTGCCACGGTTCCGGTGAGGTTCGTCAGGTTTCACAATCCTTGTTTGGCCAGTTTGTTAATATTGGAACCTGTCCTCAATGCAATGGTGAAGGCAAGGTTATTAAAGATCCGTGTAAGGAGTGTCACGGAGAAGGCGTTGTAAAAGGGCAAGGCGTTATTACCGTAGAAATTCCCGCCGGTGTGTCTGCTGGGAATTATTTGACGGTGCGAAATGAAGGTAATGCGGCGCCAAGAGGTGGGCCGGCCGGGGATGTCATCGTTGTTATTGAGGAGATCGAACATGAATTGTTTGCGCGCCACGGAGATGATGTTCTTTATACATTGCCGTTGAGTTTCGCACAAGTTGCACTGGGAACCGAAGTTGAAGTGCCTACGCTACAGGGTAAATCAAGGTTACATATTCCACCGGGCACGCAGGCAAATAAAATTCTGAGAATGAGGAAAAAGGGTTTTCCACGCCTTAACAGTTTCGAAAAAGGCGATCAACTTGTACGGGTTGTTGTTTGGACGCCCACAAAATTGACGGCGAAAGAAAAGCAGCTCTTTGAAGAATTGGATAAATGTGAGAATTCTTTGCCGTCTAAAGAGGACGGCGGCTTTTTTTCTCGAATAAAGGAAGCTATTTTATAACGAATGTTAGGGTTTACCAGACAGGAACAGGGCGTTGTACTGTTTCTGCTTTTTACATTTTTGGTAGGGTTGGGAGTTTTCTTTTATCGGCGGGTGCAGCCTGCTGAATATAAGGTAAGTACAGAAAATAATCGGGTGGAATTTTATAAAAAAGTTGCGTTGATCGATTCAGAGCGCGTCAACCACCGGCAAAAGAATGACGGCAATAAAAAACAAATTATAAATATCAACCAGGCAAACAGTAATGAGTTACAAAAAGTCCCTAACATTGGCCCTGTAACTGCTCAGAAAATTATTGATTATCGCGATAAAAATGGTCAATTTAAATCATTGGATGATTTGAAACATATTAAAGGAATTGGTGCGCGGACCTTTGAAAAGATTAAATCGTATATATCATTGAAGTAATTTAGATGTGAAATTCGTATTTTAAATTTTATGAGGGAGGAACAATGGCGGAAAAAGGAAAGGGTTCTATTGTTTATGAACTACTCATTGTAATTTTAGGGGTACTGTTGGTGGCATCCATTCTTTACCCGAAGATGTTAAAAGAAAAGGAACAAGAATACATTGATATGGGTCGATGGAGAATGGATCAGATACTTAAAGCGGAGTTGCAATATCAGAAATACAATGGTCATTACTCAGATTCGCTGCAAGTGGTTCTTGATTTTCTAAAAACGAGTGATGCGTTTGCACATGATGTTGATTCGGTGATTGTCGGAGGCATAGATTCTATTATTACCCGGTTGAATGAATTTGAAACAACTGAGAAACAAATATTGTCGATGATCCCTATGGCGGAAGACACGACGATAATCGATTCAATCGTAAACGTTCAGCAAAAGATGAAAGCGGATGCAAGACAGTTGGCAGGTTTTGTGGAATACATTCATGATCGGACAAAAAATATACCGAACACGCCCATTGATGATTTAACCGCGGCCTATAAGACCATCGATTCTAAACAGTTTACCATTGATATGTCGGTGGTGATAAATTCCACACAAAATGGGTCTCTTGAGGATGCGACCAAAGGCGCTCAAGGTGTCATCAATATTATTGACGAAGTTGTTGGTAAATTGCGGGTTGTTTTAGAAAAAATACCGCAATATAGAGGCGATGGTCTCGACTCGCTTTATTACGACCCTTTTACGCATAAACCGTTTGTTCTTGTGAATAATGATACGTCAACAATTAAATACCTCAATATTTATTGCCCGATAGACAGCTTGGATATTGAAAATGTAAAGCGTGATTTTCTTAAATCAAAAATCGGGGGTTTCGCTATAGAAAATTATGGTAAAATTGAAAATGGCGAAAAAAGCTGGGAAGCAAAATAAGCTGAAATTTTACCGGAGGAGTATATGACTCAGGAAGAGGATTCAGGGATCTTAGGGGTTAGTTTAGTAAACGACCAACTAAGAATCGTTGAAGCAAGACAGCACGAAAAAGAGTTTCATATAACGCATCTGAGCCAGGGGCGTGTGAGACAGCCGTTTGATTTTTCGTTTTTTGAAGACAAAAACAATATTCCGAGGCTCGCCGAAGATATTGAGCGTCTGTATGAAACCCAAAATTTTGACGTCAAAAACGTCGCCTTTTCGCTTGACTCGCAAATGGTTATGGTGAAAAAACTTCCCTTCGACAGCACCCTGGTTGAAGAGCGAATCGAAGATCACATAAACTGGGAAGTCCGTCAGTTTCTCATCTCCAACATGAAAGAATATGTTGTTGATTTTGAGAGGTTAAAGACCGTGCCGTCTAATGGTTTGGACGATATTCTGGTTGTGGTTGTTCGGAAAAAAATTATTAAGTTCTTGCGACAAGTGTTTAAGCACACAAACTTAAAATTAAAAGTAGTTGACGTCGATGTGTTTTCCGCACAGCGAACATTGCAGTTAAATTATGATTATGAAAAAGATGATACACTGGCTATTGTTGAAGTAGAAGAAAATAAAATTCACTTTTCGTTAATTAAGGGGAAAAACCTGATTCTGACTCAAGGCGGCATTTCCTCGTCGCCTAACGGTTCCGCTGAAAATGAAGAGAGCACCGCACGTTTTATTGCTAAAGAGTTACGGCGGCTGATTTTAGATCACCAACTGGGAAAAACGCTGGAAGATTTGAAAGAAATTTTTCTCTACGGTGAAGCAGTAGAAGATGGGATATTAGAAAGCTTGCAAAACAATTATGATGTCCATATTGATCGTACAAACCCTTTTCGAAAAGTAAAACTAGCTATCGGCAAGCAGGGGGAAGGACTCCCTGAGCGCGGCGAACGCTTTACGGTTTCGGTCGGTGCGGCTTTAAGAGGCATCCAATAATCCACCAAACACTGGAGTAAGTCATGGTAGATATTAATTTAATTGGTGATGATAAGACTGGGGAAGAAGAACGAGTAGAAGATTTTACTCAAACTTCCAGCATGGACACTCAGGAATTGGCTTTTGAAGAAAGAACGGAAACTTTCGACACAACCAAGACCTCGGGACTGTCAAGAAGAAGAAGCTATTCTTCTTTGATGTCTACGTTGATTATCGTAGCTGTTATCATTGTCATGGCGCTTGCCGCATATTATTTTATTTTTAGTGGCGGGAAAACAACCACTCAGCAAGCAGATATTCCACCCTTCACAAATGAATCTCAAGACTTAGCCGATTCGAACCCTGGCGAAAATATTACTGCCGACAATGAGGAACCATTTACCTTTGATGAAGAACCGATGGCAAACGCAGATAACGCACAAGCAAATAGTGATCTTAAGACGCAGCCCGAAAACATACAACCGGCGCAGCCAAAACGACAACCCGCGGACGTCATAACGACCCCCAGAGTTCCAGCGTCATCAAATCGTGAAAATGTAAACAATGTTTCGTCGCAGTTTTTGTCCACCACTCGCTCTACAGTCAACTCTGTTGCCAGTTTGATGCAGGAAGTTCCGGCTTCTTTGAATACAACCCTGCTTTCTTTGAGCGGGCAACGGGTGCATATTGAAGTTTTAGGAAAAAGCTCAGATCAAGTTCATGGTTTTGCTGACCAACTCAATCAAAGTTTTGGTTCGGGTGTTTTTTCTGTTGTCTCCGAAGACCGGATTGCCGCAGATGGCGGACAGCTTAATAGAATTTTGATTTCGGGTAAAATGTCACCCTCGGGGTCTGCGAGTACAGGTGAACAGGTTGAATTCCTATCCCTTTCTCAGGTGCAGGATTGGGTTAAGAATGCATGCTTGCAATACGGTCTGGAACTTCAACAACTGAAATCGCAGCAGGCTTCTTTTGTTCAGGGCTACCAAAAAACACCCATTTTTGCCAGAATTTATGGTGCACAGTCGTCGGTCATTGGATTTTTACAGGAAATTTCAAGCCAAAACATTAATGTTGAACTCACAAAGGTGCAACTGATTTCTCCTGACATGGTTTCCTTCAGTGACGAGAATCTGGTTCTTGTGATTTATATGTACTTATATCAACAGTCCTGAGTTTGAGTTTTTAACCCAATGCGGATTATTGCCGGTTCGAGAAAAGGGATTCGGTTAACTGCTTTTAAAAGTAATGCCATAAGACCAACTTCCGATCAAAACAAAGAAGTTATGTTTAATGTGTTAGCAGGTTTTATGTGCGGAAGTCATGTGTTGGATTTGTACGCAGGAACGGGTAACTTAGGAATTGAAGCCTTGAGCCGGGGGGCGGCCAAGGCTATTTTTATTGATAATGCTTTTAAATCGGTAAAAATTATTTCCGAAAATTTGCTAAAAACAAACTTTGTGAATAAGGCGGACGTTTTTAAAATGAGCACCAGCAGAGCAATAAAACGATTTTCGGCGTCACGCACAAAGTTTGATATTATCTTCGCCGACCCGCCATATTATAAAGACCTCGCGGCGTCAACATTAAGAGAAGTTGAAAAACAGCAAATTATAAAAGATAAGGGCTGGCTTATTCTTGAACATGAAGCTAAAACCGCCAACCGGCTTTCTCCGGATAATGGCCGTTTTTTTTTAAAATCACAAAAAAAGCAGGGAGACACGCTCGTTTCGTTTTTTCAATATGACAACCAAGCATAAAACAGCTATTTATCCGGGGACATTTGATCCGATTACGAATGGCCATCTTGATATCATTGAACGTGCCATAGATTTGTTCGACACCATTATTGTTGCAGTCACCACCAACCCTGCGAAAACGCCGCTATTCACGGTTGAAGAACGCGTGGCGATGATTCACACCGTAACGTCAAAGCTGACCAATATTCGTGTGGAAAACTTTGACGGTCTGCTCATGCATTATGCAAAATTAAAAAATGCCGACGCGGTTGTGCGTGGACTGCGGGCGATTACGGACTTTGAGTACGAATTTCAAATGGCCTTGATGAATAGAAAATTAGCCGAAAATATCGATACGGTTTTTCTAATGCCCAATGAAAAATATACCTATTTGAATTCAACCATTGTGAAAGAAGTTGCGAAGTTTTCCGGGGATGTCTCGACGTTTGTACCGGAGGAAGTCAACCGGAGGCTGTTAGAAAAATTAGGAAAAGCATGAAGTTTTTAGATGCTGTACGTTTAAAAGTGAAGGACTTAAACAAAACGATCGTTTTTCCGGAGGGAAATGACGCACGTGTATTAATGGCGGCGAATTATTTGCAAAAGGAAGGCATATTAGATTGTCTGGTTTTGGGCCACGCGGATGACATAAAACAGGTCGCCAGGGAAAATCATGTCGATTCGGAAGGTGTGCAAATCGTCGACCCCGCGGCCTCTGAATATTTTGATTCCTTTGCCGACACGTATTTCCAATTGCGCAAACATAAAAACATTTCACGGCAGCAAAGCATTGATGCCTTGAGGAATCCGTTGTTTTACGGCGCCATGATGGTGCGGGAGAATCAGTGCGACGGTTCCGTCGCGGGGGCCGCCAATACCACCGGGGATGTTCTCAGAGCAGCTATTCAAATCATTGGGCTGGCGCCTGAGATCGAACTTGTTTCCAGTACCTTTGAGATGGTTTTTGATAATGAAAAAGTTCTTACCTACGCAGATTGTGCGGTGGTGCCGCAACCTGATCCGGCACAGTTGGCAGACATCGCCATTTCATCTGCCGAAACGCACAAAAAGCTAACGGGGGAGGAACCGTATGTGGCGGTGCTTTCTTTTTCTACGAAAGGCAGTGCAAAACATGAGATGGTCGACAAGGTTCAGGAAGCGGTCGCCATTGCAAAATCGAAACAACCGGCCTTGAAAATCGATGGTGACTTGCAGGTCGATGCAGCCATTGTGACATCCATCGGTGAGCGTAAAGCGCCGGGTAGTCCGGTCGCCGGAAAGGCAAATGTTTTCATCTTCCCCGATTTAAATGCCGGAAATATTGCCTATAAAATCACCGAACGGCTTGCCGGCGCCCGAGCAGTGGGCCCGATTATCCAGGGCCTTGCCAAACCGGCAAACGATTTGTCCCGCGGCTGTTCATGGAAAGACATTGTGGACGTCGCCTGTATTTGTTCATTATTAAATTAGCGAGAATACTCTATGCCGTTTGCTCTGCGTACCTCTAACATACAATCGTCTCAGACTCTGGCGATCACGTCGCTTGTGGACAGCATGCGGCGTGAAGGGAAAACGGTTATTGACCTCGGCGCCGGAGAACCGGATTTCGATACACCCGCTGTCATCAGGCAGGCGGCAATTCAGGCCATAAATGACGGGTTCACAAAATATACCCCCGTTTCCGGAATGTTCGAACTGAAAGAAGCAATATGCCGGAAGTACAAAAATGAAAATGGCATTGATTTTGAACCGGCGAATATTGTTGTTACTTGTGGAGCGAAACATGCGATAATTAATGCTCTACTTGCTTTGTGCGAAGAAGGCGATGACGTCGTTATTCCCGCGCCGTACTGGGCAAGCTATGTGGAGCAGGTTCGTTTTGTTGGTGCAACCCCGATTATTTTGCACACGTCTGAAGAGACGGCGTTTAAAATTACGCCGGAACAACTGGAAGCGTCCATTACACCGCAAACAAAAGTTCTGCTGTTGAATACACCAGCGAACCCCACCGGAGCCGTCTACTCTAAATCTGAAATTGATGCATTGGTGAAAATTATCGACGCGCATGATTTTTTTGTGATTTTTGATGAAATTTACGAGAAGATTATTTACGACGGTATGCAGCACGTGAGCCTGGCATCCTACTCCGAAATAAAAGACCGGGTTCTGACCGTTAACGGTGTTTCAAAATCCTTTGCAATGACCGGATGGCGCATCGGTTATCTTGCCGCCAATGAGGCTGTTTGCAAAGCGGTTGCAAAAATTCAAAGCCATACGACCTCCAATCCCTGTTCCATATCCCAGAAAGCGAGTGTCGCAGCATTGCAGGCGGACAGCGGTATTTTGAGGCCAATGCATACCGCTTTCAATGAACGCAGGAAATTTTTGTTTGCACAGCTTTCCGGGATACCCGGTTTTTCCTGTGCATTGCCCAAAGGTGCGTTTTATATGTTCCCCAATGTTTCTTCCTTCTTTGGGAAAAAAGCCGGCGACAGCACGCTGACAAATGCACTGGATTTCTGTTCGTTCCTTCTGAAAGATGCCGGTGTGGCCGCGGTTCCGGGAGAAGCGTTTGGTTCTTCAAATCATATTCGAATTTCTTATGCCGCCTCTTTGGATTTGCTGCAGGAAGCCGTAAAAAACATAAAAGACGCTGTACGGAAATTAGGAGATTAACCTAAAGGATTAATAAGGTTTTACCGATAGTAAACGGAAGAGAAACGATCTTATATTTTTACTAACATTTCTCACTACATTGTAAAAGCAATAAAAAGGGCCACATGTCATTTCGAGTAGAGCGAGAAATTTGATGAGAAATGATCACGTACAGCAATCGCTATTATGAGAAAATCACTAAATAGCATGCTAAGATTCAGATTCCTCCCCGGTGGCTGCCGGGCGGGAGTGGCGCCTCAAACCAAGTGAAAAATGTTAGTTTTTACTAAAACGGATGAATCTCCCCTATTAATTTCTTAACTTAGCGAGTGCAGATTATGGACAATCTTGGTTTGAACAATGATGTTTTGGTCGGCGGCAGAAAATTTCACATTCAAACGAGCTATTCTGAAACGAAACAACGAATCAGCAGTAAGGTGTTTAATGAAGGTGAAGTTGTCGATGCGTGGGATTTGGAAATTCCCGTGCAATTGACCCTTGAAGAAGCCCGTCGCAGGTTGGAAGAAGTGCACCAGCAAGTAATTACAGAAATGGAAGTCCTGTATTACATAAATGAAAAAGTTAAGACCGTCAGGCATGCGCCTTCTGCGAATAAGCTTGGCTTACTTTTTTTGGAAAAAAAGCTTCACAAAGAAGCTCTGGATCAATTTAACCTGGCGCTGGAAATCGATCCGGACTTTTCCGAAGTGTACGCCAATCTCGGCAAAACGTGTTTAATGGAGGACAATTATGATCCAGCTATTGCCGTTTTGGAAAAAGGGGTAAAGCAGGCGCCCAATTACGCAGATATCCACAATTTCCTGGGTGTTGCTTATTTATATAAAGAAAATTATCCCGAAGCGATAAAGCATCTTGAACGTGCCGTCGAGTTGAATAAAAACTATCTGGGAGCCCAATACCACCTGGGAATAGCGCAACTGGCTATCTTGACCGACGGAGAGGATGACCAACTGAATCCCGATGACCCGAATCTTCGCGATGCGCTGTCAACGCTGAAGACCGCCTGCGAAAAGGCGACAAACAAGGATATTCCCAATTTTGACAAAGTGATGCAGCTTGTTGATGACCAGGCGTATAAGCAGGCTGTTGATGAGTTTCTTTTGAGTAAACCGAAAGAGACCATTAAGCATTTTTCTGATATTGAAAATGAATTTTATTTAAAGTTCATGTATGGCGGAAGAGGAAAGGACGACGGTTTTATTTCCGAGTACGTCGAGAAATTAAAGGACATTCTCGAGGAGCATCCTGAATACGCAGACGTTCGAAACAACCTCGGTGTTGCCAACCTCATTCAATGCCGGAATCTTTTCTTAAAATCGCTGGAAGAATTCCGCTCGGCATTAAAGATCAACCCCAAATTTAAACGGGCTGAAAAAAACCTCAAGTTAGCGGAGAATGACGGAAAGGGATTTTTGATTCTTCTGAGGGCAATTTTAAAATAAATCAATATGCGGTTCAATGATAAAGATGCATTCCGTTTCAAGCTGTTTTGCCATGCTTGAAAAAGACGGGAAATAATAGGGCCACTGATTATCACGGATGAACATGGATTTTTAAGCCGCAAAAAGAGAATCTATGGCTAAAGGGTAGTGCTCTATAGTGTTTTGATTCTTACCTAAATTGAGCGATTCTTGTGGGCTGACGTTTGTCGCGTAAGCTTCAGCTTGCCTGAGGAGGTTGGAAACATGCTAGAGCTTGCGTTACGAACATAGTACCCAGATATTGGTTTTTTTGTTATGTTTATGGAGAAAAAAGCGTTGTTAGATTAAATGTTGCAATTCTGGTACAAAGTTTGCTTTTTAAAAAAATTCTTTACTATATTATTTCGTCAAATCAACCCAATGTGTTCTAAATTGGAACAGTAACTTAATGAGTGTGACAGAATTTGCCATGAAAGTTATTTTAAAAAAGCTCACGAATCTTGTTTTGTTTGGTCTTGTTTTTGGGGCTGCCAGTAATCTGTTTGCTCAGCAAGCGGTAAAAGTTTCTCCGGCTAATCCGGAAGCGGGTAAATCCTGTATTTATAAATTGGAATTTACTCTTCCCGATTCTTTACCTCCAAGAGGTGCCGTCGTTGTGGCCTTTCCTGCTGATTTTGACCTTTCAGGTGTGACGATTGGAGCATCGTCAAAAATAAAAGGTGGTTTTTCTACCTTTGTTGTCGGTAAAGAAGTGCTCATGATTCGAAAGGGCAAAGGCGAACCGCATAAAGCCGATGAGAAAGTCGATGTCTGGCTTTCGGCCGTAAAAAATCCCAACTCAGGGACATTAACCTATTCTACACAGGTTTATATCTACGAAAACGGTGACGTAATTGCCTCTCAGGTAAAAACAAAAACCTATAAAGCAAAAACGAATCCCAAAATTCTGCGCGGAACGTTTGCGCTGACTGCAAAGAAATGATCTTGAAAAAACAAACGGCGGTAGTTTTCTTTTCACGGTTGAGAAAAATTTTTCCAAACCCATGATGACTTTAAAAATGCTTACAAAAATTCGACTTTTATTTCTATTTTTGTTCCTGCCTTCACTGTCATTTGCATCAACAGCAACTCCTGATAATACGACAGTTGGCGCAACAACAAACTATTCGATTACATTTACGCTTGGTGCTTTAGACAATCTACCGGCGAATGGGACGATAACAATCACATTTAATGATGCCGGTTTTACATTACCTACCACTATGATTGCATCTTCCCCTGATATAGATGGGGGATTCGATCAGCCGACACCTTCGGGGCAATCTGTGACATTTACGAGGGACGGCTTGGGTACAGCATTGGTTGGTGGAAGTCAACATACTATTATTATCGGAACCGTTACAAACCCAACCACACCAGCCACTAACTATACTTTAACCGTATCTACGAGTGGAGGAACAACTGATGGAAGTTCCAATTTTACGATTGTTGCCGG
>CAYVXE010000002.1:92216-94597 GCA_964455375.1 uncultured Calditrichaceae bacterium | reverse complement strand
AGTTTGGGAACAAGCTGGGCGCTTAAGTTGACGCCTATCTGGTCGAAATGAAAGAAACGTGATTTCTCTGTCAAAAATTAACTATTTTTCAGGGTGCTCAACCAGTTCCATCAAAATTCCGCCTGTACTTTTGGGATGCAGAAACGCCACTTTTGAGCCACCGGCGCCGCTTTCAGGGATTCCTTCGATGAACGTAAAGCCGCATTTGCTGAAGAACGCTTTCGACTCTTTTAGATCCTCTACTTCAAAACAGATGTGATGAATCCCCTCCCCTCTTTTAGTAATAAATTTCGCAATGGGTGACTCAGGATGAATACCCTTTAATAATTCCAAACGTACATCGCCTACCGGGAAAAAGGATGTTTCAACTTTCTGCTCTTCCACCACTTCTTTATGACCCGACTTCTTGCCGGTCAAAACTTCATATTTCCGTTCCGAGGACGCCATATCTGAAACGGCGATGCCAATATGATCAATTTTTTTTATCATCAAAAACTCCGACTGTATCGGTTGGTTTATTCAAACAATAACGACAGATCGAAGGTCGGTGCCGAGTGTGTTAACGCCCCCACCGAAATGTAATCCACACCAGTCTCGGCAATGCTGCGAACGGTTGCCAAAGTCACTCCACCAGAGGCTTCCAGCTCAATTTTCCCGTTAACAAGCTGAACAGATTTTTGCATCTCGTCCAGGCTCATATTATCCAGCATGATGCGGTCAACACCAAGGCTCGATACTTCCTCAACCTCCGCAATACTTTTTGTTTCGACTTCTATCTTTAGTTGTATTTTTTTCTCATTTAACCGGGAATGGATTTGCGCAACAGCATTCCTGAGGTTTCCAGCAACCTCAATATGGTTCTCTTTGATGAGAACCATATCGAACAATCCGAATCTGTGGTTAAACCCACCGCCCGCGCGAACGGCCATCTTTTCTAAAAACCGATGTGCAGGCGTGGTTTTCCTCGTATCCAGTATTTTAGCCTTTGTCCCGGCAACGGCCTGTACATACTTTGCGGTTAGCGTCGCGATACCGGATAATCGCTGTAAAAAATTCAAAGCCGTCCGTTCCGCAGTTAGAATAGCGCCTGCCGAACCATTTATTTCCGCAATCTTTGATTTCAATGAGACCCTGTCACCATCTTTAACATCAGCTTTGAATGAAACAGATGAGTCAACTTTTTCGAACACTTTCTTTGCAACATCCAGCCCAAAGAGAATACCGTCTTGTTTACTAATGATGGCTGCCCTCGATTCTCTATCAGAACTCAAAAGCAAATTCGCAGTCATGTCGCCTGTTTCTCTTAAATCTTCTGCCAAAGCCAACTCAATTAAATGGGATAGTTGGTTTCTATTTGAACATGCAGTCATTCGGTTCCGTGGTTCGTTAATGTCTCTCATCAGGGCTAATTTTATGCATAAATATATTTAAAATCAAATAGAAACTACATTGGCATTAAATGAAAAAGCCATGACTACGTCACGGCTTTTTCACGGCTAAAAGGAGGAGGGGATAAATAAGAGGCTTTTTAATACATTTATTTTTCTAATTAATGAGTCAAATTTTCAAGCGTTTAAATTAACTTTATTCAAGTGTCAAAAAATATAACAATCGTATGTAGCGTTATATTCCGTTTATTGATTTATCATTTTTTCCAGTACATGTAGTTTACTATTATAGCGCTGCTCTTTCATTTGAAAAATCAATGTTTTTTTATTTTCGACAAAAAAATTGTACGCTTCCCTGGCGTCTGCCTCTGACTTGCTGGTTTCGACGATTTTTTCCAAGGTCAAAGCCAGTTGATAAATAGCCAATGAGTGGTAAGTCGGATCTTTCTCTCTGCTGATATAAGACAGCCATATATTTTTCTTTTCACTGAGCGATGTGCTTTCCTGAACAATCCACAAAGTTTGCGAAAAACTGTTCTCCCCGTGTACATCAATTATTTTTTTTCTCCGCAATGAATTAGCCGATCTTCCTGCAGAACCCGAACGCGCCAAGGCTGCAGTCGTTGACATCATTTGCTTACCTTTTTTTCCAGAGGTTAACTGATCGTTAGCCGCACCATCCATGATGAACATCGAATTGGGAAGCGGAATGAGTTCTTCCTCCTTGTTAATCTTTTGTGAAACAGAATTCCGAACGATGAGTCCTTTTAAGTTGACAAGAGCATTCACCGGTTCAAGTGTCAGTCTTCGCACGGCTTGTTTTGAAGGATTGCGATCAGAAGATGCAAAAGGTCCGACGGAGATTGCCGCAGGAGCTTCTTTCAAATTCGGATTTTTAGAATCAACCTGCTTTGTTTTTGTTTCTGCAGTACCTGACTTCTTTGCAATGCTATGATTCATTGGAGGTTTGTTATTCGACTTCAAGCGCTTTGT
>CAYVXE010000002.1:0-92116 GCA_964455375.1 uncultured Calditrichaceae bacterium | reverse complement strand
CTCAGGGAGTTCCTCATCGAGATACCCCCCTAATTTTTTCTTTATGCCATCGCAATTCATCATTCACACCTCGATATCTTTCGTTTCTACAAAATTTTGTAGTAATTTTTTCAACTTTCTACGCGCTCGCGATAAACGGGACATGACAGTACCAATCGAAATGTCCATCTGCTCACTTATTTCCTGGTAGCTCATGCCATCATTCACCCTCAACATAAAAACCATTCGTTGTTCTAAGGGTATTTTTTTTAAGGCTGCTTTTAAGTGGTGTATCAATTCACCGCCAGCCATATCGAACATTTGCCGGGGTGCCTCAGCTAAATCACTGCGGTGGTTATTATTATCCAAGTCATCCAACGAAAGCGCTCGCAGCCGCGCTTTTTTCTTTTGATGATTCAAAGATGTATTGATGGCAATTCGATAAAGCCACGGATAAAACGGATAATCGGCATTATATGAACTCAACTTCGTGTACGCCTTGATGAACGTTTCCTGAATAATATCATCCGCATCATCGTGATTCATAACAATTTGCAGAACAGTGAAATAGATACGCTTCTGATATTTATGTACGATATACTCAAAAGCCCTTGAATCACCACGCAATGATTTTTGAATGTTCTTGTGAACATCTCTATCGTTTTTCAAATTCATGTTCGCACGGCTACGATGAAACTTCTCTCAGAATATACATATCTTATACTAAGAAAACGTTGTTTTATTCCATTAAAATGATTGAACGAAAACATGAAAATTATTCACAAAAGGCGTCATTTCGAATCCGTCGTTGCCGGGGGAGGAATCTGTTGACAGATTGAAGGCTCTTGAAAATAGAGACTTTTACAGCCGAGCAGTAGCGCATTGCCAGATTTCCTCCTGAATTCGGACACAACAAAGATAGCGTCTTCGTTCAGACACTCATTAAAACAATTTTGAGGATTTGGTTATTCTGTATAAAATTAAAAAATGAGTCCTGCGTCAATTAGAGGATTGAGATGTAGAGTCTGGGGTAGAATTTCCGGATGACGATTTCAAATCCAATTCCTGAAGTTTCTGCAAAGCGAAGCGGCCAAAATTACTTTCAGCGCCTTGTGTCTTAACAATGGTTTGAAATATTTTTTGGGCCTGATCGACATCACCCATTCTTATCAGGCTGCGCCCCGCCTCAAATAAAGCTGTGACATGCCAGGGCAATTTTGTGGGCCGCGTTAAATAGTTAACTTTTAAAAATTCCGTTGCAGCCTGCGCAAAGTCTCCCTTTTCTTTGTAACATTGTCCGATATAAAATTGGATTTCCGCTTCATTTTCCTGATCCGCAAACGGAAGCAGCTCTTTTAGTTTCGCCACAGAACGATCATATTCTTTCAACTTCATTAAGTATACTGCAATATCTACCTGTTTCCGGAAGGCCTGCTTCGACTCCGGATATTCATCTAAGAATTCACGCGTCAAAGCCACTGCCTTATCCCACATGCCCGCATCAGCATAACATTGAATGAGATAAAGCATCCCTTTGGGTTTATAATCACCAGCTTTCTTATGGTTTACCGACTGCTTAAATGCATGAATTGCATTTTCCACTTGTTGTGATTTATAATAAAAATCACCCAAATTGTAATATGTGAGCGGCGTCACGTCACTGTCAGGATACTTCGCAGGAATATCCGTCAGAATCTTCAATGCATCTTCGACGTGATTTGTAATCAAGTAGACCGACCCCAACCCGAATTCCCCTTTGGCCCCCAGGTCAGTTTGTTTAAAATCGCTTTTAAGTTTTTTAAATGCCTTCTCAGCCAAATCAAAGTTCTTGTCTGATTTGTATGCGTTCGCTTTATCGAGTAGAAACTGTCCCCTGTCAGCCTTAGAATCTTTATATTTTTTAAAAAATGCTTTTGCCTCTATTTCTGCCTGCTTAAAAAATTTCTGTTTGTACAAGCATCTAACTGCGTAACTCAATGCAGGTTTTTCAGAACTTGCTTCATGCGCAAGTTTAGCAGCTTCAAGAAAATAAGGTCGGGCATCTTTGTACAAGTGTTGGTCAAAATATATTTCACCAAGTGAGAATAGTGCAATTTCCCGGTCACTTTCATCGGCTTCCGAAGCCACAATACTATTATAGTAATTTTTTGCAACTGCAAGATTTTTTTGTCTCCGTGCAATGGCTGCAATAGCTAATTTCGCCTGCACCGTCTCTCTTGAAAATGGGTTTTCATGTAAAAAGGTGAAATAGTAATGAAGCGCATTTTCATCGTCGCCGAGTTGATCATACAGATGCGCTTCTGTCAACACGAGGCTTGCATGGGTTCCTTTTTTGTCATCTACACCATACTCTTTTTCTAGTTTCAAAAAGCTCCGGTAACTGTCGAGAGCTGAATTGTACTTGCCTTTTTTTTGATACAATTCTCCCAATTGCAACACTGCCTTTAAAGCGGCTCCACTGTAATAATATTTTTCTAAAACTTTTTCTAACAACGCGATGGCTTCAGTTTCATTACCAAGGGAAGCTTCTAAATCAGCTTTTAAAAGACTCGCAACCGGTAAATATTGACTTTCCGCAAACCGCTGCATAAATTCATTCAGCAATTGTAACGTTGTTGAGTCAGGATTGATATGAACTGAAGCTTTTGCTCTCAGGAAGGTAGCCTTTTCCAATATATCTTCGGATTGCTTGGTTTTTAAAACGTCACCAAAGAATCTAAACGCCTTGTGGATGTCCGCAGTGTCTGCTTCCACTTCATTCAAATACAAATCGCCTTGCTGTATTTTCAATTCCGACAGGAACTTACTGTTTGGAAATGTTCGCTCAAAGGATCGTACAAGAGAATCCAACAATGTTTTACGATCTTCTGTTCTCTGTTTCAGGGCAATTTGCGCAAGTGAGACACCGGCATTTTCAAGAAGAACGCTATCGGCTGAATTTTTCACGAAGTAATTCAAACTGACGGCAGCGCTGTCAAACAGGGTTTCAGATTTTTTTACAAGACCAAACAAATCCTGTCGCCGGGCGAGTTGGTAATACGCCATGCCTAACCAGTAAAATCCATCTGACCACTTCTTGTCGCTCTTTCCTTTTTTTGTTAAACTATTTTTTAACTGCTCAACGGCTGCTTTGAAGGCCTTAATTTCATAAAATGCTTTCGCTAATTTTATTGAATCCAATGGCTTGGCCTGACTGCTCATCGTTAGTAAAACAGTTGCCACGGCATTTAAGTTACCCGCTTTGTCTACAAAAACAACGTCACGGATGGTCCGGATGCGTTCCTGAACCCAGGCCACATCATCGCCTGCTGTAAATCGGGTTAGGTAGTTTTGGTACTCTTTGAGCGCTGACGGGAATTCCTGCAATTTTTCATAACACAAAGCTAATCGGCGTTGCGCCTCGTCGACCCTCGGGCTAAAGGGAAATTCTTCCATAAACGCTGCATAAACACGAGTCGCTCTGGAATAATCATGGACGTTCTGCTCGATGATTTTCGCTTCCTTAAACCTGAACCAGTCGTTTTGCTTCTCAACTGAAAATTTCCGGCGATAATTTTTTATAACATGTAGCGCTTCGGTAAATTTTTCTGCACCTGCATAAGACGCAACCAGCCCTTTATAGCTCTTTTGAATCAATTGTGGCGAATCTTCAAGAGCCTCATTTTTTGTGTTAAGAACCCTTTCATAACTTTCTGCAGCACGCTTAAACTTGCCGAGATTGCGTTCTGTTTCAGCTATTTTAAAATCGAGGAAATCGGGTTCAGTTTTCACATTTAATCGGCGACCCTTTTCATAAGCGCTCAAAGCTTCCTGATAGCGCCTCAGTTTAAAAAGTAAGTCACCCTCTTGCTCAAAGACCGATGCTTTAATCGAGTCGCTTTTGGTTGCATTGACAACCTGGTTATATGTATTTAATGCCGCATCAAATTTGCCCTGCTTTTGGTAAATTTGCGCCAATTGTATCCGGGCAAAATCCGCCTCGGTTTGAGCGGAAAATCGTTTAATGAGATCTGCACAGATTCCTTCTGCCTTTTCGAGTTGTCCCAATTTTATGAAAATGTTCGCTTTCAGTGCATAGAATTTCGGATTCTCAAGATTATCGCCAAACTTTTTAAAGATAGCATTGATGTATTGCAGCGCGTCTTGATAACGTCCCTCGGAAAAACGACTATTTATGATTGCCAGATCAGCCAGGAAGCGCTGCGATGAATTCGGATAGGATTGAACCAGATCAAAATACGTTTTTATGGCATCCTGCTCTCGATTCGCCAGCGTATAAGACTTCCCGGAATTCAACAAGGCTTGTGGCGCTAAATCACTTTCAGGGCTAAGGACATAAACCCGTCTATACAATACCGCAGCATTCGCATAGTTCTTCAATCTTTCCTGGCATTCTGCCATTTTTATTCTGGCTTTTACCAGCCATGCCGATCGCGGATAAGCCAACTCCAGTTCCATGAAGAGTTTATAAGCGTGCTTAAAATCATCCAATTTTATGTACGCCTCACCACCGAAAAAAAGCGCTGCATCGGCCTGTTCGTGATTTGGATGTTCTTTTACAAAGCGCTCAAATTGTTGTGCAGCAAGTGAATAAAGCGTATCATCATACAGCTTGCGTGCAAATTGCAATTCCTTCTCAGCCGGAACAGTTTGGGAAAAAATATTCCCGGCATTCAGCACACTCAAAAGAAGCAGTAAAACAACATAGAAAGTTTTTATAGAATTCGTCATGTTACTTGTCAATTTAGAATTTCCAGATTCGCGTATTTAACCATTAATTTCTTGGTGCCGACCTGGTTAAAACGTACTGTAATTTTTAGACTTTCACCGCTTCCCTCTTTGGCCATAACCCTGCCAACCCCAAATGCAGCATGTTTAACCATACTTCCCATTACCAATCGGGGTACCTCCTGAGAGTAGTCCTCGTATTTAGGCATAACATCCCGGCGTTTTTTTTGTACCCGCGGTTTTGTACGACCGCTCTGATAAGCCCGTCGCACACTTTTATACTCGACTAAGTGATCATCTATTTCCTGCAAAAACCTGGAGGGTAAATTCTGATACATTTCGCCATAACGAAGTCTCTGTGCAGCCCAGGAAAGATACAATTTATCCTGTGCGCGGGTAACTCCCACATAAAATAACCGCCGTTCTTCTTCCAACTCTTCGTTACTGTCGAATGTCCGGGTTAACGGGAAAAGCCCCTCTTCAAGCCCGGCAATAAAAACCACCGGGAATTCAAGCCCTTTTGCGCTATGCAGTGTCATTAATGTTACTGCATTGGACCCTTTGTCCCAACTATCGATATCAGTAACAAGCGCAACCTCTTCCAGAAAATACTGCAGGCTGTTGTTTTTCCTGACTTTTGTAAAGTTAGCGATAGCAGATAATAATTCCATGACATTTTCTGAGCGACCCAGGGACTCTTCAGTACCGATTTCTTTAAATATCGTAAGTAACCCGATCTCATCTACCAGAGTTCTGGCCAATTCACCGGCCGAAAACTCAGAAAGCAAATTAGCATATTTCGAAATAAGGTGATGAAATTCGGAAATGCTTTTTTGTACGCGCTTCGAAAGCGTTGCGATCTCACTCACTCGGCCGGCTGCTTCAAACAATGTAATATTGTGGTCTTTGGCATACGTTTCAAGCTTCTCCAGAGATGCATCGCCAATCCCCCGTAACGGATAGTTAATAATACGCTTGAAACACACCGAATCTTTTTGATTGGAAATCAGGCGTAAATAAGCTAAAATATCTTTAATTTCCTTTCTTTCGTAAAACCTGACACCTCCTACAATCACATAAGGAATCCCGGCTCGACGCAGAGCATCTTCTAAAACTCTTGATTGTGCATTCGTCCGGTACAAAATAACAAAATCATTGAAATTCCGGCCGCTTTCATAAACTTCATTTTTAAGCAAATGCACAATGTAGAGAGATTCGCTGATATGGTCTTCGACTTCCACAACGACCGGTTTATCTCCCGTTTTTCGGTCTGTCCACAGTGTTTTATCCCGGCGCTGCGAGTTGTTTTTTACAACATAATTTGCAACATCGAGAATAGATTTGGTCGAACGGTAATTCTGCTCCAGATGATAAATTTTGCACTCCGGATAATCCTGCTCCATATTTAATATATTTTTAATATCTGCACCTCTCCATTTGTAGATGGATTGGTCGTCATCACCCACTACACAGAGATTTTTGTTTTTCTCAGTTAATTTCTTGAGCATTAAATATTGAGTATGATTTGTATCCTGATATTCATCCACCAGAATATATTTAAATCTATTCTGATAATTTTGCAAAACTTCCGGGAATTCATTGAAAAGAACAATGGGGTTAACTAACAAATCATCAAAATCCATAGCATTGTTCTTTTTTAAAGAATTCTGATAAGCAGCGTAAACATTGGCTACCGTTTCTTCAAAAAAATCTTTGGCCGATCGCGCATAGGCTGTGGGAATGATAAAATTATTCTTTGCACGACTGATTCGCGAATGTACCATGTCAATTGTTATTTGCTTCAAATTGATATTTAAATCCGTCATGACGCTCTTTAAAAAACGTTTTTGATCGTCCCGATCGAATACATTAAAGTTTCTTGGAAAGCCCAACCTCTCTCCATCTCGCCGCAAGATTCTTGAGCAAATAGCGTGAAAAGTACCAATCCATATATCCTTCCCAGCGTTATTTGTGAGCTGCAATATTCTTTCCTTCATTTCATTTGCAGCTTTGTTCGTAAATGTAACCGCAAGAATTTCCCAGGGTTTCACATTTGTTTGATCCAGTAAATAAGCTACTCTGTATGTGAGCACTCGTGTTTTTCCACTGCCGGCACCGGCGAGCACCAGCACCGGCCCGTCGATGCTCTGGACGGCTTTTTTCTGCACCGAATTCAAGTTTTCCAATAAATTAGCTACTGCTGCCATATCAACCTTTTGATTTAGAACGAGCTATCTGTTTTCTGATTCTGTCGAATTTCGCTTTTGCACGTAAATGTTCTGAATAGGTTTTACTGAAGGTGTGCGAACCGTCACCTGTTGCCACAAAATATAAATACTTAACTTTTGCAGGATAAAGCGCCGCTTTTAATGAGCTTAAACCCGGATTACAAATTGGGCCGGGTGGTAACCCGGGATAAAGGTATGTATTGTAAGGAGAATCTATTTTCAGATCCCGTTTTCTCAATCGTCTTGGGCCATCTGAAATAATATATTGAATGGTTGGGTCGGCCTGCAGAGCCATTCCCCTTTTTAATCTGTTATGATAAACTGCTGAAATTAGCGTCCTTTCTGAATCCACAACAGCTTCTCCTTCGATAATCGATGCCAAAGTTACGGTTCCCAACAATGTAAAACCTGTTTTATCAATTTGGCTGCGCAAGGAATCATTAAACTGCCGGTAGAATTGATTCACCATTGTTGTAATGATCTGTGTTGACAACATTCCCCAGGAGAACCGATAGGTTTCGGGATACAAAAATCCTTCAACGCTATTTGCCGGAATCCCCAACTTTTTGCAAAGAGAACTATCATTGACTTGAGCCATAAATTCAGTAGAATCGATTTCTACCCTTTTGTGTAAAATTCCGGCAATTTGCGCAGCAGTCTTGCCTTCAGGTATTGTAACCAACTCGGTGGACTCTTTCCCTTCAGCCAATATTTTTAGTAATTCATAACTGGAAGTACCACCCTCGAACCTATATTTACCAGCCTTTATTTTTTTTCTCAAACCGGAGAGCCTGGCAACCAAAGTAAATTTCGTTCTATTTTCTACAATTCCCCGGCTCTGTAACGAATCGACTATCTGCCCGAAGGAGGAGCCTTGCTTAATTTTTATTATATGTTCGACGGATTTTCCTCCCGGTGCAACTGGTGATAAAAATAACCAGAAAATGAGCAGGATTAAGATTGACAAACACCCAGCAGCGAATTGAAGCAGGTGCTTTTTACCGGTAAATAATAAAAGAATTCCGTTCCTGTCCATGCTATCCCTGCTATTTATCTAAACATCAAAAAAATATTATAAAACGAATGCGTATAAACGGCCACACCTAAACCACGGTAAATATATAAAACAGCAAATAAAACCCCTGCAATAAATCGAAATACAAACGCTTCCAGATGAAAAACTTCTTTAAAAACTCCGACAAAATGAAATAATGAAAACGCCACGGAACTTAGCAAAATAGCCACAATCACAGCAATGACTTTTTTAAAATGAAATCCCTTCTGAAAAATGAAAACCAAAAATGACAACAAAAAGAATCGGAAATAAAACTCCTCAAAAACACCTGAGCCGATATGCACAACCAATGTGTTTATTCTAAAATGGTTTATTGTAAATGAAATGGCATTAAGCGCAAAATGAAGCAACGGCGTAATTAAAATAGCAACTAAAACGGCATAAAAAGTACTTTCAAGAAATAAAAATGCCACAAATAGCGGTTTGAGTGTGATATCGTTTCGCCACTTTGGAGCAAAATAAACGAGCGCAATTGCAATGAGCACTATTGGAATAATAATAGTAAAAATTAATGGTATTTCCAAGTCCCTAAAAAGACATTTTATTAAATAATCAATACCGGTTCGGTACGTTCCTGTAAGGCCATGGTTAACTTTAAATGCAAGGCTTTCATAACATACCCACAAAGGAGTTACCACAAAAATTCCAACAAGTGGATTTCTTGCAAATTTCCAATAGTCAATCAGCAATCTCAATGAAATTAAATCGTCTTAATTTAAAAATGAGGCGTTTCAGACAGGCCCTCCATTCCCGAAACTCTGTTTTTACCGTCTGCAGTCAGCAGCTAAAAATATATTAATTCACCTATGGAATGTCAACAATTTAATTCATTTCAAATAGAATTTAGGACTTGACATTTTTACGAAAAATACTACATTAGATCATAACATCTAACTAATTATTTATTCAATAAGTTAAAGTTAAATTTATTTTTACTATGTTAATTCAACTGTCTGTCACACCGGTTGGCACTGGTGAAGAAACCAAAGAAATCACCGCTAAAATGATGAAAATCATTAAAATGAGTGAACTCAACTATCAACTGACTTCTATGGGAATCATCATTGAAGGTGATTGGGATGAACTCATCGCACTGGCGCGTAAATGCCATGAAGAAGTAAAAAAATATTCCCAAAGAGTTGTGACCAGCATGATCATTGACGACCGCAAAGACTTGAGTAACCGGTTAAAAAACAATGTCCTCGATGTAGAATACGCATTTGGCGATACCCTTGAAACAAATGGCCTCACTTCATAATAGAAACATTGCCACTATCCTTGTAAATACTGCAAAGACGTTCTAATGGAACTCAAAAACAGGGTTGCACTCATCACCGGTTCGGCGCATCGAGTCGGTAAAGAAATTGCTCAAACCCTCGCCCGTGAAAAAGTTAAAATTGCGTTGCATTTTAACTCATCCAGCAAAGAAGCTGAAAAAACGTTACAGGAAATTTCCCAATCGGGTGGAGAAGCAATTTTATTAGAAGCCGATCTCTCCCGGATCAGCGGTATTTCACATCTTGTGGAAAAAACTATTTCACATTTTTCCCGTATTGACATTCTCATCAATAACGCGGCCGTTTACTACAAAACACCATTACACAAAATTACCGAATCCGATTGGGATAATTTCTTAACCGTCAATTTAAAAGCACCTTTTTTTTGCTGCCAAATGGTCTCGGAATATATGAAAAAACAGCGATGTGGTAAAATCATTAATATTACCGACGTAGCGGGCTTTACCCCATGGTCGGAATTTTTGCCTTACAGCATCTCAAAAGCGGGACTCATTTCCATGACCAAAGGCTTGGCTATCGCATTGGCACCAGACATTCAGGTAAATGCAATTGCTTCGGGAACGGTGCTCATGGGCGCAGAGGCATCAGAAGAATACTTAGAGCAAATTCGAAAAAATACACTTTTAAATCGAATTGGTTCTCCGAACGATATTGCCCAAACAGTCCTGTTTTTATTACGGGGAACTGATTACATGACCGGTACAGTGGTCACTGTAGACGGTGGGAAATTACTGGCATCTTAACCGAAAACACCTCTTCCGTGTTTTTGGTCGAATAGTTAGAAAAAAAGTGACTTCTTGGGGAAAAGTCCAAAGACTCCTCCGGTATGAATGAATAAAATATTTTCTCCGTGCTTAAACACACCGGTTTTTATTTTGTCAACGAGTCCTAACATGGCTTTGCCGGTATAGACCGGGTCTAAAACAATGCCCTCAACAGCAGCTACCTTTTTAATCATATCAATTTCAGCCTGACTACTTAATGCATATCCTTTGCCAACATATCCATCAATAATATTTATATCTGATTTTTGAATCTTAACATTTAAATGCTGTTGTATCTGTATTTCTTTTATCAATTCAAAGATTTTATTAGTAAAAAAGTTTTTATCATCGCAGACATTGAAACCATATATCTCCGCCTGTAAATCGAACAGGTATTTACCTATGAGTAATCCTGCATACGTTCCACCGGAACCTACTGCAACGACGATTTTATGAATTCTGGTCTTTAGCCGCTGCAACTGTAGCGTTATTTCTTCTGCGGCTTTAATATAACCGATGGTTCCAAGAGCATTCGAACCACCTTCGGGAATAATATAGGGAATCAATCCTTCACTTTTTAGTTGGTCCGCGGCTTCAAGCATAATCTCATCGACTCGTTTATATTCCTCAGCGGAAATATATTGCGTACTTGCACCAACCAGTTTATCAATTAATAAATTACCATCGGAAGGAAGATTTGCTTTATTTTTTAGGACAAGATGGCATTTCATCCCGAGTTGTGCAGCAGCAACAGCCGTGGTCCGGGCATGATTTGATTGATTACCGCCGCAGGTAATCACAACGTCGCATTTTTTTTGTTGCGCCTCTGCCAACAGAAAATCCAGCTTTCTGACTTTATTGCCGGTAAGAAGCGTTCCGGTGAGATCATCACGCTTCAAAAAAATATCCGGTCCTTCCAAATTTTGCGAAAAGCGCTGTAATCTTTGAATCGGAGTCGGTAATTGTGCTAAGCCTAATGATTTCGGAAATTGAAACATATTTTGCACTCAATTTTAAACAGGTTGGGATTCAATTAGCCGCTTAAGTCTTTGCGCATCGTCCCGCATGGTTGCATTATTAAATAAACACAGAACTTCTTTATAGTCCAGACACATTTCTTTTATTTTTAACAGATCCTTGTCTGTATACCTGTAGCGGCGGCCTCTGATACCTTGAAGACGAAAATATTGTATATCACCCTTGCCAATGGTTGTTTC
Organism: uncultured Calditrichaceae bacterium; assembly: GCA_964455375.1. Lineage (GTDB taxonomy): Bacteria > Zhuqueibacterota > Zhuqueibacteria > Oceanimicrobiales > Oceanimicrobiaceae > CAYVXE01. The sequence continues at coordinate 80,827 of CAYVXE010000002.1, read as the reverse complement.
CAAAGGGTCAGCAGCGTGAATTAATCCTAATTCATCACATGTTCTTTGTAATACAACTTCTTCCCAGTTTCCTTGGGTTTCAAAAACAAGCTTAAATTTACCACGATTAATTAGTTTAAAAAATTTGTACATGTTTTGCAAATTTTCTTTTGTGGGTTTAAAATAATTTGGACATTGAAACACAATATATTTTGCGTTCAGTGCAGTGGCAAAATTCTCCAGTATTTGCCAGGCATGTAGCACTTCCTTTGTTGGTAGGAAATTACCATACCTGGGTTTAAGTCTGTGTGGAATCTGATTTTTCAATCTTTTATACGATGGACTCGACGCTTTATGAGTGATAAGCTGCCAGGCCTTCACCGTAAATTCAAAACCACTGGGAGCCGCACCCTGCCATTTTTTAGCGGCGCTAAAACTTGCTGGTTGATAAAATGTGTTTTGAAGTTCCACAACATCAAAATGATCAAAATATTTGTGATGGGCTTCGGTAAATCCACAACATCCGATTTTAATGGCCACAGTTTTCTTCTTCCTAAATTAGTTTTTATCGATCTAATTGATTAAAATTTAAACGGTTCCGGTGTAAACGACAGTGCGAATATGATGAGCGTGAAAATACCGATTAGAATTCGTTTCGTGCCGATTGGAGTTTCATCCATGGTTGGAGGATGTTTATAACCAAACCAAAATAGTAATAATAATAGAAAAATCCAACCCGGATAAATAAAGAACGCCACACCTGCAAAAGCAAAGAAAGCAATGATTGCGACATAAGAATGACGTTTGCCTAATAAAGCGTAGACAACATGCCCACCATCCAATTGCCCGATGGGAAGCAAATTCAATGCTGTGACAAATAAACCCGCCCAACCCGCATAGGCAAGCGGATGAAGCAAAACATCCTTGTTTTCAGACAAATGTCCGATTGCGAATTCTGAAAGCCTTGCAAACAAATAGGACTCCCCCAGAGATATGCTTCCTCCGGAGGCTGCCTTATGCACATCGATAACGTCTGACAGTTGAATCCCAAAATAAATTGCCGGAATTGTCAAAACCAAGCCTGCTAACGGGCCGGCCACAGCTACATCGAAAAGTGCCTTTCGACTTGGAATAACTGATTCCATTTTGATTACCGCCCCCAACGTTCCGAAAGGATTAATATAGGGTGGAAATGGAATAAAAAATGGCAATGTTGCCTGTATTCCATACTTGCGGCACATTAAATAATGCCCCATCTCGTGTGCAAGTAAAATCGAGATTATCGCACCACCATACCACAGACCAGCTTCCCAATAACCATTTTGCACCCAGCCGGTAATAAATGTTGTAGCACAGGTTAAAAGAAAAAGGATGCCATTCAAGCGCGGATTATCACTTCTCAATTTGTTAAAAAAGCGGGGCAAGCCCCTTGGTTTGGCCGGTTCTTGAAATTCAAAAGGAGTGGTCGGGTAATCATCCATGCGTTTTCTACTTATATCCGGTTTAGAAATATCGGCATAACAAAGTATTTACAAATAATTAGATAACGATGAGAATGCAGTAAGAGCACCCAAAGCTATTTCAACCCTGCGAGGATTAAATAGACATCATCTTTAATAGGATTTTTTGTATATTCATAAACACTGTTTAAAATCGTTTCAACAACTTCTTCCACGGAAAGATAAATACTGGATTTGAAAAAGTTAATAAATCCATTTATACCGAGCTGTTTCCTATTTGCATCTTCCGCCTCAATAATACCATCCGTATACATAATAATTTTGTCCTCCGACCCGATTTTCACAATGTCCTGCATAAACTGACTTTCTTTTCGTTTTTCATAACCGATAATGATATTTTGTGAATCGAGTTTTTCAAATTTATTTTCGTTATTTTTCCATAAAATCACAGAGGGGTGAGCGCTGCCAGCATACGTGAAAGACCCTTTGCGTAAATTAATCACGCCGGAAAACATGGTCAAAAACATCGCCATACCTTTAAATGCTTCCAAAATAAAATTATTTACACTAAATAAAATCGATGCCGGTTCCCTGCTTTCACGTACGAATTTTCTGATTTCACTGGCAATCCGGTTCACTAACAAAGCAGCAGTAATGCCATGCCCTGTTACATCTACTAAAGTTAAATAAACATTTTCCGCACCATCATAGTAAATATCAGCAAAATCCCCTCCCAATCCTATCATGGGTAGGTGTTTGACGAAGACATCAACATTGGGCAGTACAATCGGTTTAGGTACAAGACTTTTTTGTACTTGTTCTGCAAGCGTTAAATCTTTTCGAATTAGTTCCTGCTGTTCTCGAATTTCTTTTTGCTGCTTTTCAATCTGTAGCTTGAAACTTCTTCTTTCGAGAGATTTTTGTACCTTGAGCCGGAATTCATCCATATCGATAGGTTTGGTGAGATATTCGTAAGCGCCTAGTTTCATAGCTTCAACGGCGCTGGAAATGGTCCCATGCCCGGTCAATATAAGCACTTCGGTATTTTCATTATAGCGTTTAACCGTCTGCAAAACCTCGAGACCGCCAACTTGTTTCATGTGTAAATCGGTAAGGACTAAATCAAACTCGCGTTTTTTCAACTCGCCGTCCACTAACTTTCCGTCCGAAACGGCTGTCACGTCATGCCCATCCTTTTTTAATACTTCGGACAGCAAATAAGTAATTGATTTTTCGTCGTCAACGACGAGGATCGTAGCCATGCCTTCACAAATTTCGTTATAAGATATCTGACTTTAAAAGTAAAGTGTAGTGTAAGTAAATTCTTATTCATAATCAAGAAACCAATACGACTATTTTATCTTTTTTATAAAATAATTAATTTTTTGCTCAAGACTCTATGCCTGGTAAGAGCTTTTAATTTAATTTAGAGAATATTTTTGAATATCAATGATTTAGGAATGCAAGAAAGAGGAGGCTTTTTTAGACAACCTTGACAATGAGGCTCGTAATATCATCTGCCTGGGGTTGGCCCTCGGCAAATGTCATGACATCCGCAATGAGGTGCTCCAGTATTCCCTGGGCGGATAATTGATAATTGGACAAAATACTTTTTTCAATTCGCGTTTCCTCAAATTCCTCTTCGTCAGAATTCATCGCTTCAGAAACACCATCTGTGTACATCACAATGCAATCACCTGATTGCAATTGCACCTTTTCACTCTCATACGAACTGTCCGGCATCATACCCAGAATGAGTCCACCTGCATTTAACGTCTGAAAGGTGCCATCCTTATGAAAAACATAAGGTGGGTTATGCCCGGCATTTACGGCAAGCAACGTTTTTTCCCTGGTGTCCAGAATAGTTAAAAAAAATGTGATAAATTTATCTATGCCGGTATTTCTATGAATTAGATTGTTGATTCTCACAATCATTTTTGATATTTCCAATCCAGTGTTTACCAAAGCGTGTAAACTCGCCTGCAAATTCGCCATCAATAAAGAAGCGGGTACACCTTTTCCTGAAACATCGCCAATACACAAAGCATATTGGGTATCTGATAATCGAATACAATCATAATAATCGCCGCCCACATGGCGGGAGGAAATATTTACAGCAGCGATATCAAACCCTTCTATGACAGGACAAGTGTCCGGTAAAAGCTTCTTTTGAATATCGCTGGCGATTCTAAGCTCATCTTCAAATTTCTGATTCTTTAACTTCTCTTCGAACAGTCTGACATTTTCAATCGAGATCATCGACATGTTGCCTAAAGTGGCTAAGAAATCAAGATCCTCAGTTGAAAATTCGAGTTTGGTTATTTTCGGGCCTAACGCCAAAACTCCCTTTGCTTCATTTGCCGTTCGCATGGGAACAAGAACCTGGATACCCGTATCACTACATTTTTTGCAAAGCTCACTCTCTTCATAAGTCCCCGATATGATCACAGGCTTTTCCAATTGAAGAAGATTCTCCAGGAAATGTGAATCCGCTAAAACAGTCTCCATCTGTTCTCGTTGAAATCCTTTATTTAGTGAGAGTTTCATCGCGTTATTTTCATTTAAAAAAATCAGACATTTCTGCACCATCATCTCTCCCATGATGGAATATGCTAACAAATTCAATACCTTTTCACTTTGCAGGCTGGATAATGTGGAACTCAATTCCCGCTCAATTTCAAACAGCGTATTTTGTTCCTGATATTTCTTTTCAAGTTGTCGTTTTGCTGTATCTAACTCCTGAAAGATCAGACTATTCTTAATGGATGTTGCTGCAATGTTAGTAAGTGAACTTAAATAATTTAACTCCTCATTTGAATAATCTGTACCCTTTATTTTACGATTAAAGCACACAAAACCTAAAAAATCATTCTGATGAACAATGGGTAGAATTAATTCAATCTCATTCTTTGCAAAAAAAGCACGCGATATTGGGTTATGGATTTCATCGGTATATCCCGCTGTTCTGGGCAATCCACTCAGTTGCACAATTTGCTCTAACAGCGATTTTGGCAATCCCTTTAAGCTTTTGATGACAAACTTATCCGGTGCGGCTTTCTCAATTAACACCAAACCCTTTGTTATCAAATATTTACCCATCGGGGTAAGTAAAATTGTATCGAGAATTTCTTTTAATTGGAGGGTTGAATTCAGTGCTTTGCTCAAATCGAACAATGCCTGCATTTCAAACAATTTTTCATCCAGTTCAGAATAATTTTCTCGTTTTTTTTGTTCCGAAGACACCGATTTAATGTTCCTTTTGTAAGCGGTCTTATTGATTCTTTCCCTAAAATCCGTGCAACTCCTTTACATCTGTGCAACCTGTCCTCTATTCACAGATTCGCCGCTCCCCGGGTTTAATGAATATATTTAACCATTTTGACCAGGTTTTTTGAACCCGGCTTAATCTGGAATTCGACCTTATCCATCAGTGTTTTTATCAAACAAATCCCCAACCCCCCTTTTCTTCCGACTTTAATGGATTCACCTAAATCCGGCATTTTCACATTATCAGGGTCAAAGCCCTTGCCCTTATCGGAGACCATGATGACTAATTTATCCTTATATATTTTAATTAACACTTCAATGGTTTGATCTGTCTTACCGCCATAGGCATGTTTGATCACATTTGTACAGGCTTCGTCAACAGCAAGTTCAATTTTACTCGCCTCGTCGTCACCAAATCCCACTTTTGTAGCGACTTTACTCACCAAATCTCTTATCATGGCAAGGTTTTCCGGCTGGCTTGGTATTTTTAGTTGATATTTTTTCTGCATATTGGGCAAGATTTTCACCACCTTTAGTTACGACCATTATATTCAGTAGTTTCCGAAAATTACTTTGAACCGGCTGCTAATAGTCAGGACGCATTGAATTTTTCAATTGCCATATTCTCGTCATCTAAAATATCGTACAAAGTTGGAAAGCCCAACAGATCAAAAACTCTAAATATTTTTGGTTGCATATTCGTAAGCTTTATGTCACCGCCGTGCTTACGAATATCCTCGATAAATCCCATAAAAACGCCGAGCCCGGCGCTGCTGATATAGGATAAATCTTTAAAATTAACAACAACTTTGTATTCTTTGTCGTCGATTAATTTTTGAAAGGCCTTTTCTAATTCCGGTGCCGTATGAGCATCTAAATAGCCCTTAACACAAAGGATAGATATTCCGCCATTGGTATTCCTTTGAACATCGAACCCTTCCATTTAGTCCTCCTTTAATAAAATAAATGTCGCAACATTTTCGTTCCTTCTTTATTTCTTTTCAAACACAACTTTATGGTTAAGACATCAGACATTTCTTGTGTTCCTGCAAAGGACTTAATTGCATCTACGAGATTCCTGTTAATTTGATTCGCACGACAGGCATATTTCTTCGTCAATTTTTTTTGTGACTATCTTACAATAGATACGACGGGATTGAATGAACCCGCCTGTTTCCATTTTCATAAGGACTCAATTTTGAATCGCAATCGCATCAGCGAAAGCCAAATTATGAAAAACCGGATTAAATTGACCAGATGGATTTACTTTTACCAGACGGTCATTATCGCTATCCGCAACCATACAACTATGATTAAAAAAATTGACCGCTAAATCCCTGGGATTTAAGAATCCGGACACCTCAACCTGTTTTACACCGCTTGCAACAAAGCGTACCAATTTGGAATTTTTTCTACTGAGAGCCCATAAATCATTCGTTCGTTCGTCAGCCTCAATCTTTGAAAATGAATTCCCGGTTGCACTAATGGAAAATAACAAATCACCGGTTTCATTAAATTTCCATAAAGCAAAATTATCAACCACCCACAAAGATTGTTCTTCGGAATTAAAGGTCATGGCTTGCAGTAAATTAAACGACTGTGGCAGTTCAAAGACGGTTGCACCATCTTTGCTGATTCGGATAACTTTATTTTCATCATCATCGGCTACCCAGCATGCACCTGATTTGGAATCCACCGCCAGCATGAACGGATTGCTCAATTCTTTGTTCGTGAAAATTGCCTGCCCCAAAGAATCCAGTTTCACAATTTCATTTTTTAGAGAATCTGCTACCCAGACAGAATTTTCAATTGAATTAACAGCTAAATTAATTGGTGCTTTAATGCTTTCAACCAATAGTAAAAATTGTCCTGCAGAGGAAATTTTTACGATATCACTTGAAAAACGATTTAAAAAATCCACAACCCAAACATCACCGGTTGCACGGTTTACATCAATATCAATGATATTAAAAAAATTCGCTGTCCGATGCATTTCATGCTGTGCATCGTGTGTTAATTTAACCAATTCTCCCTTTGAATTATCTGCGACCCAATAAAATGTGGGGCCTGGCGTAATTTCGACAATATCAGAACGCTGACTTTCAAAATCCTTTCCAAACACGGATATTTGATATTGGTAGGTGACTTCAAAAGTCAAATTTGTATCTATATAGCTATTTTCATCCGGACTTACGACCGCGACCTGCATAAAATCCTCTTCCGTAGAGATTTTCCGGAACACCCGATATCCGGTGATATCCGCCAAATTAATGGTATTCCATTTTAAAAAAACAGAATCCAGTCTTGATAGCACATTTATTCCTGTTGGGCGCCCTCCCGTCTGGGGATTTTGGGGATCTAACGGATTTTCACGGTTTCGGTCTGCACAGGAAATCAAAAGAGTTCCAGAGACAAATAAAACCAAACAAATACGAATATTTTTTATCAATCTAGAATAATTCATTGTATAGCATGGAGAACACAGCATTACAAATCTGCTAAAAATAATTGAAATTAAACGACTTAACAGAACAGGTTATACCGGTAGGATTAGTTAAAAAGTCGATCGATAATTTTTTTAATGCCATGAGAGGTGTCGCTATTTATTCTGCTTGGTGCGGTGCCTCCGTTTCTTTCCATGCGGTTTAATTTGTGTTTAGCTTTTGCGTACAAAATGCGATTATCGATTGCTACAGAAATTTGGTTTGCCATGATTTCCAGAGTGCGCAAATTCTCTTTACCCGGAATCTTTTTATTCCCAGGATCGTCGGCCATTAGAACACCCACAATTTTACCTTCCCGGGACTTAATAGGCACCAAAATCATACCCCAGGCCGGCCACTGCCCGCCACTGGATTCTATCACTTTTTGTCCGAAATAGATTTGTTTGAATGTTCTCAGAACTTCTTCTTCCTTGAAAACAAGGTATGATTTTCCACTGCTATGCTCCGGGCACAATAATCGGGAAAGAGCTTTCAGGGGAAATGCCTGTTGCAGCAAATGCACCGTCTTAACTTTATCATCGCATGCGACTGCTTTGATTTCCAAATTCCCGGACCGTTTGCTGATGAGGCCTAAAGCGACTAACTTGAAATCCAATGAAAATCGAATAGACCAGACCACCTCTTTGAGCAATTCATTTAAACTCAAATACAATTTAAAGATGTTGCTTGTAACTAAAATTTGTTTCAACCGTCTGGAATGTTTTTCTATTTCAGAGAATTGATAATAATTTTCAATTGCCATCGCAATAAGTTGACCAAAAAGTTCCAGGTTGTAAAATGTGTCCCGCGAAGGGAAAAATCCCGGAGTTGGTTTGTCCAGGGAAATATAACCGAACGTTTGTTCAGCTTTGTTCACCAGATTCAGCATCACCAGATCCCGTGGATGCCAACTCGATGTTGGTCGTCGACTCTGCGTCCTCCTTTCAGGGTAGGTGGCATTGATAAAATGGCTGGTATCCCTGTGATCCTGATTGTAATAAATAACCTTTACACGAAAGCGGTTCTCAAAGATTCTGTCAACAACTTCCTGAGGAACCTCAAGGTTTCGTTTATCATGAACGGGTGTCTGTCCATATCCAACAAATGCCTGTTTAATATAAACTTTTTTCCTTTTGTCTAACAGAGCTAATGTTGAACGGTGAAAATGAAATATCTGAGAGGCAATGTCGATAATCCGTTCAAGAAAAAAGTTCAAAGAATCATCGTAACTTGTGGTGATAATTTTTGCGACCTGGTTTATCATATCAACCTGGTCAATGGGGACTTCGCCTGAATCTTTCAAGGAAGGCGTGCCTGACATTCCAAACAGTTCTCCCTCGTAACTCATGATGTTATTTTGTGAATCTCTGATAGCAGTCAAAGTCATCTTTAAAGGAACCCGCGTTCCCTTTTTGTCAAACAGTTCAATTTTCAGAGGTGAGGCTGCATTACCATTTTCATTAATTATCTCCAACCACTCCAGAAATGTGTTGATCTTTTCTTCCGGTAAAAAATCCGTGAACATCAATTCCAACAACTCATCTTCTGAATAACTGGTAAGATGTTCCATCATTGAATTTACAGATAATATCCGTCCCTTTTTATCTAAAATAAAATAGCCCCTTGTTTTGGGTGGTGCTATTTGTTTTTTAATTCTGGGAAGATTCCTGGAGCCAGTATTTAATTCCTTTGATGTCCTGTTTTTCAGGATTTTCTGTATGGTATATGGTAATGTCGTCAAGTATCCCCTCTCTTTGAAAATGTAATCCGTTGCTCCGCGTTCAATTGATCTCGCAGCTTTGAGCTCTTCCCCCTGCTCTATCATAATAATTAACGATGCACGATTATTACCCTTATGAATGGTCTCAATGATATCCAAACCGTTTTTGTCATCGAGATCATTATCAAACAGAATAATATCATACGGTTTTCTGGACACTTTCTCCACACAGTCATGTCCGGAATGTGCAAATTCCACCTCACAATTATCGTAATGAAATTTTAGTAATTTTTTTGAGATTTCTAAATAGGAACTACTTGTACCGGCAATCAGTACTTTCAAGCCATTCATCAAAAATGACCTCTAAAAAGAATTGAAAGATTACTTTCATAAATAATATGAAAATTTCTCCAGAAGATCAAGAAATAAGGCGGAAAAATAAAAGGGTTTTTTCAAAATAAACAGGATTTGTTTACCCGGTATTTCGAAAAAACCCTTCTGAAAGCGGTCTAGCTACTGAGTGCTGTCTAAAGAGTTGCCATCAGGGCACGGGCTTCACTAACATATTCACTGTGAATGTACCCGGTGATTAACCTGCTGAATGAATCCTTTGCGCGTTCAGTCAAACCCATTTCCATATAAGATTTACCCAAGTAAAAAAGGGCATCGTCCCTTTTCAATGATCGGTCATACGTCAATACTTTATTAAAAGCTTCAATTGCGTCCTGGTATCTATGGAGGGCATATAGACTGTTACCTATCCAATACTGACAACTGCTGGCCAAATTATGATTTGAATAGCGTTGTAGCAGTATCTGAAAAAATGAAATCGCTTCCGTGTAATTTTTGTTGTAATAATTAGCCAATCCCTCTTTGTAAATTTCTGTAAAACCGGACATTGAAGAATTGCTGATTAACCTTTTCGATGGTTGGTTTGAAGCTTGTTGCTCCAACGACGACAGTTTTCTCTTCCTTTGATTTAGTGAATTCCGGGAATCAGAAATTTCCTGATCTTTTGTTGCAATGTTGTTTGAAAGTGCATCAACACGTGATTTCAACTTAATATACTCTTGCATGTCCTTTGATTCACCGGATGCATAAGGATATGAATCAGCATTCGGATTTTCTTCAGATGAATCGAGTTCATAAAAGGGAGCTCGTTCACTGGCAATGACTTGGGGTGTTCTATCGTATTCACCGTTAAAATAATAGGTTATTCCGGTCCGTGCGCTCAAAAATCCGTCGTTTGATTTTCCTTCTGAAAGCGGATTATCTAAGAGATCTGTTGTTGTAAACCGGTAATCCGCGCCGACAAAGAAATTTAGTTTCGGATTTAGTTGAACTTTAAGCCCACCACCGCCTATAAATGAACCGCTGAGTTTGGATGACATTGCCGGCTTGGCATGTCGTACTTTATGGCGTAACAGACCTGCTCCGACACTAACATAAGGACGAAACATACCGCTGGAAATGACCTCAAAATTACTTCTCAAATCGAAGTTAAAAATATCTGTTGTGGATGAGCCACCATTTTTAACAAACTGTACTTTTAATTGATTGTAGCCAATTCCCAGCGCGACATCAGCAAATGGAAGAAATCTGTAGGTCAGAAAACCTTCGGCTCCCGGAGCGAAACTAACAAATTTCCTATCCCCATAAACTCTCTGAGCGCCAGCATTTAGCCCCACTCCCAACTTACCCTTGTTTGATTGTGCGAATGTCAAAGAGGTGGATAAAATCAGGAAGGTAGCCATTGCCGAAATAATTAATTTTGGTTTCATGTAAAAGGCTCCTCAATTTTTGGATGAATTATAGATACGTTTGAATTTCTTTTGGTACGATGTCATTAAATGACACTTTTTCTTCCGCAAACTCATTATAAGCTTGTATGAGTTTGTCTAATTTTTTCCTATAAATATTAATTTTGTAAGTGTAGCCTGGTTTTTCAACCATCTTTCGAAGATCGATGATCGTGTTTCCTATTTGTTCAAAGTAATAATTTGCCATCGATTTATCAATGAGATTCTTTACCGATGTCTCAACTTCTTTTTCTTTGTCTTTTAAAACATTGATCGTGTTCTTCAAATGGAACTGATTTAGGTCCTTGACCAATTTGCTATCCACACCGGAATAATTAAGCACCGAGGGTACACGTTTATAATACTCTGTCTTAATGGCTACATTATTCAAAAGATACTGTTCAACGATGACACGTTCGCCAAACGTCAATTTTCTATGCGTATAATATTCTATTAAGTTCGTTTCTTTTGTATAGCTCACCTGCACCATCACATCCGATGAAGAAAAATACAACAGTTCTTTCATAGGCCTCTCGATATTGTGGGAAAATATTAGCTTCTTCTGGTTGAGTCAAAGACTGTGCCACAACAGCTAAGGCCTATTTCACATTCTAAGTATTTATTTTTTTTAGATATTATTTCGTTAGGTGTCAGACACTGATGACGATTAAACTGTAACCAGTTGATGCACTGCCCACCAATTGATACATTTAACGGGTCTTTTTTTGCGTCAATGCATTTTCTATAACTGCATCAACATCTTTTACATAGCAGAACTCCAACTCTGCAAGAATTGCTGGTGGAATATCCTCGATATCTTTCTTGTTTTTTGCCGGAAGTAAAACCATTTTTATACCTGCTCTGTGAGCAGCAAGTACCTTTTCCTTAATCCCACCAACGGGTAAAACAAGACCGCGCAAAGTAATTTCGCCGGTCATGGCGACATTGTTTTTCACCAACCGCTCCGTAAAAAGAGACATTAACGACGTAAACAAAGTGACACCTGCAGATGGACCGTCCTTCGGTATAGCACCTGCAGGAACGTGAATGTGAATGTCGTGATTCATGAATAAATCGTCTTCTATCTTTAAGTTTTTAGCATTAGCACGAATATAGCTCAACGCGGCAGTGGCTGATTCTTTCATGATGTCACCCAAAGAACCGGTGAGCGTTAACTTACCTTTGCCGGGCATTTTTGATGCTTCCACAAATAAAATATCGCCGCCTGCAGGCGTCCATGCAAGCCCTGTTGCCACACCCGGCCTCGAGGTCCGTTCTGCTACATCATAAAAATATTTTTCCGGGCCTAAATACGCATGTAGAGATTCATCCTTGATTTTTGCCAGACCATCCTTACCTTCCACAACTTCCCTTGCTACGCCACGACAAACAGAGGCGATCTCCCTTTCCAAATTTCGCACACCTGCCTCTCGGGTATAACTGTTAATAATCGCCTTAATAGCACTTTCTTCAAAATGAATCTGTTCATCTTTAAGACCATGCTCCTGCTTTTGCTTGGGGATCAAATATTTTTGAGAGATATTCAGTTTATCGTCTTCAGTGTAGCCCGGTAATTCGATCATCTCCATTCTGTCCTTCAGAGCAGGAATAATCGGATCGACAATATTCGCTGTGGCGATGAACATGACTTGCGACAAATCAAACGGGACTTCTAAATAATGATCAGAGAATGTATTATTTTGTTCCGGGTCCAACACCTCCAACAATGCAGATGATGGATCGCCGCGAAAATCCGTGCCAACCTTGTCGATTTCATCCAGCATAAAGACGGGATTTTTTGACCCCACTTTCTTCAATCCCTGAATAATTCTCCCCGGAAGCGCACCGATGTAAGTGCGACGATGGCCACGAATTTCTGCTTCATCATGTACACCACCCAGGGAAATCCGGATGAACTTTCGTCCCAAGGCTCTGGCAATGGATTTCCCCAGTGATGTTTTACCAACTCCCGGCGGTCCCACAAAACATAAAATAGGTCCCTTCATATTTTTCTTGAGCTTTCTCACTGCAAGATATTCAAGAATGCGCTTTTTAACTTTTTCGAGATCGTAGTGATCTTCATCCAAAACCTGCTGGGCAGATTCAATATCCAAATTGTCTTCAGTCGTCTTAGTCCAGGGGGCTTCGATCAGCCAATCCAAATAGGTTCGCGAAACCGTATATTCTGCAGCCGATGGCGGCATTTTACTCAATCGGTTTAATTCCTTTTCAGCGATATCTAATGCTTCTTTTGGCAGGTCTGCCTTTTTAATTTTTTTCTTTAACTCATTTATCTCCACTGTTCGCTCATCATCGTCTTCCCCCAACTCCTTTTTGATGGCTTTGAGTTGTTCCCGCAAATAATATTCACGCTGTGTTTTGCTGATTTCCCCCTGAACCTCCGACTGAATCTTACTCCCCAATTCAAGTATTTGCAACTCTTTGTTTAAAATATACGTCAATTTTTCAAGTCGCTCTTTAAGATCGACAAGTTCCAGAATTTCCTGTTTCTCATTCGTTGCGACATTCAGGTTCCATGTAATAATATCAGCAAGACGGCCGGGAGAGTCGGTATTCGTGACCAGCATCACATGTTCAGGGGTTAAATACGGCGCAAGCCCAACAATTTTTTGAAATAAGGAACGGATATTTCCAACCAATGCTTCAATATCAACTCCCCCTGCTTTATGCTCCTTTTGGAGCTGAACCAATGCTTTAAAATATGGTTCCTCCTGTGCATACTTAACAATTTTTACTCTGTCAAGCCCTTGAACCATGACGCTTTGGGTTCCATCCGGCATCCTGAACACTTTCATGATGGTTGCTAACGTACCCCAACTGTAAAGATCTTTGATGCCAGGGTTTTCCACTTTACCATCTTTTTGGGCAATCAAAACGATGAGCTTATCTTCAGAGGCAACATCCTCGATTAGCTTGATGGACTTGTCACGACCCACAGAGATTGGAATAATTTGTTGTGGAAAAACCACGGTATTTCGTAACGGCAGCACCGGTAAAACCTGTGGAATTTCCAGATCGGATTCCTGGCTGTCCGGTATATCCTCAATAGCCTGTTCAAATTTTTCCACGGGAACAAGAATATCGGTACTTTCACTGTCAAATTTTGTCTCTTCCATAGTTACCTTTTATATATGTCAAAACGTCTTATTAATTCCGTTCAATTCAAATAAGCAACAACTATTCCAAATTTGAAAAGACATCTGAATTTAAAAGACTTATCTCTATTTAATTTAACATTCTAATTTTTCACAAACTCGTTTTTTGCCAGAATGAAGCAAAACCTGTTACTTTGGCAGAAATCAAAATACGTCTAAAAGTAGCCGTGAGCATTCTTCCAACATTTTGCGATCACCATCATGAAAAATGGCATTCTCGTCACTGTCAATATCGATTTCACCAAACACGTCTACTGCACTCATAATCGGGACGACAATTTCTGAACGCGTTTCAACACTGCAGGCTAAATAGCGAGAATCGGCATTGACATCGTCCACAATAATTGACTGCTTCTCAGATGCTGCGGCGCCACAAATTCCGCTCCCCACAGGAATCCTCACATGGGGTGTGGGTTTCCCGATAAAATTATGCAACACCAGTTCCTCGCCCTCTTTCAAATATATGCCAACCCAGGTGTATTTTGGAAATAAATCTTTCAAAAGTTTCACAGCCTTTTTTAAGACAGCATCTTTATCCTGACTGGATGCTATGAATTCCTCCAGCTTTTTAAGAACACCCAAACCAGCCAAAAATTCCACGGCTCGAAAATAACCGTCCCGGCCCAGACCGATGAACCTTTCTGCACAGACGTCTTCAACGACAGACTGCTTTCTGAATGCTTCCCTATTCATGATATCCGATAAATGCACTTCAATGGTCGGGAGGTTTACAGAAGCAACGGCATCACGCAGAGCGTAACTGTAGTGCGTTAGCGCCCCGGGATTCAAAATAATACCGTTTGCCCATTTCCGGTTTGCATGCATCACATCGATGATTTCACCTTCATGATTTGATTGAAAACTCCTCATTTCCATGTTCATCTTCTTACAATAAACAGCAAGGGCTTCGGTCAACTCCGCAAGTGTTTCCGAACCGTAAATTTCCGGTTCACGTTCCCCTAAAAGATTCAGGTTGGGACCATTAATAACCAGTATATTTTTCATGACACCTCTTCCAAGGAATAAATAATTTTAGATACAATTTCTTCAGGTGTGTTTTCAGTGCCACATTCAATGATAACATCCGCCTGTTCATAGGTTGTTACTCTTGAGTCAAACAGTTGTTTCAATTTTTTCCACTGCTGAGATTTCTCCAGTTTTGCAACTAACGGTCTGCCCTCTTCAGTGGTTATTCTTGAGAACAGGAGATGAAAAGGAACGTTCAGGTAGATTAGAATTCCATTATGCCTGATCACCGCAACATTTTTTGCTCGCATGATAGCACCACCACCCAAAGCAATGACGGCAGATTGTTCTTCGGACACTTTCTCAATGATGTCGGACTCCAAGTTGCGGAAGCTTGTTTCACCCTGTTCGGCAAAAATTTCCGCAATCGATTTCCCCCCAGATGCTTCTATGAGGCTATCCGCATCAAAAAACGGCCGCTTCAATTTCGTTGCCAAAATCCGGCCCACCGTCGTTTTACCGGAACCCATAAATCCGGTTAAAAACAAATTTTTATGATTGAGAGGCATTCTGCTGCCAGGAATGAAATGACTGCAGTATTTCCTGAATGGCGTCGCCGCCGAACTTTTCCAGACATGCATCCGCCAGAACCAGGCTGAGCATCGCTTCCCCGATCACAGATGCGGCGGGTACGGCGCAATAGTCACTACGCTCGATATGCGCCTGTACGTTCTCTTTTGTCTGCATGTCCACGGAATCCAGTGGCTTCATCAATGTTGAAATGGGCTTCATGGCCACGCGGACCACAAGCGGCATGCCGTTGGTGATGCCTCCTTCGAGGCCGCCGGCGTGGTTGCTCGGACGCGAATAGGCCTGTCTGCTTTCATCAAAATGAATCGGGTCGTGGACCTCTGAGCCAAACTTTGCTGCCGCAGAAAATCCCAAACCGATTTCTACCCCTTTCATGGCCGGAATGCTCATCATCGCTGCACCAATTCGGGCGTCTAATTTTCGATCCCACTGAATGTGACTGCCAAGCCCGACGGGAACATTCACAGCACACACTTCAAAAATTCCGCCAACCGTGTCGCCCTGTTTTTTGGCAAATTCGATGGACTGAATCATTTCGGCTTCAACCCCTGTATCAAGACAGCGGACAGGGGATTTATCTGCAAAAGCATTGACCTCAGATATCTCACATGGCAGCTTAAATTTTTCATTTCCATAATTGAGAAATGAAATAGCACTTTTTTTATGATAAATTTGTGTTACATGGCTTAAAATATGTATCCCAAACTCAGCTAAGAACTTTCGGGCAATGGCCGCCAAAGCCACACGCATCGCTGTTTCCCTGGCGCTGGCACGTTCAAGAATATTTCTGATATCGTCCTGACCGTATTTGATACTTCCGGCCAGATCGGCGTGGCCAGGCCGCGGAACCGTAACCTTTTTCACCGCTTCCCCGATTTCTTCCACCGACATTTTTGTCTGCCAGTTTTTCCAATCCTTATTTTCAATGAACATGGCGATTGGACTGCCAAGGGTTTTGCCAAACCGCACGCCGGAGAGAATTCGTGCACGATCTGTTTCGATTTTCATCCGGCCGCCGCGACCGTACCCTAACTGCCGCCGCTGCAACTGATGGAAAATATCATCTTCATGAATTTCCAGGCCGGCAGGAATTCCTTCGATGATTCCCACCAACCCCTGTCCGTGCGATTCACCCGCGGTTAAATATCTAAGCTGTCCCATACGATTTTAATTTTTCCCTCTAATATATTTCTAAGCTCTAGATAATTAAAGTCAATGCTGTCTTCGATGTTCAACCAGATTTTCAACGCTTCGACGCCCTGAAAAACAAACATATCCAGACCGTCCACCGTTTCAGCATGTAAGTCTTCCGCCAATTGCAGAAACTTCGTTCGTAACGGATTGTAAACGACATCCACCACGACTTTGTTCGATAAATCAGATTTAAACACGAACGGCGTCGAATCGACATGAGGCCACATTCCCAAAGACGTGGTATTCACAAATAGATCAGCTTCCAGCATTTGCTGTGCTGTTTTCGCCGAATCCAAGTCCTGAAATTCAATTTTGCAGGAAGAAAACCTGGCTTGAAGATCCCTGGCTATTTTCTCAGCCGAAGGTAACGTACGGTTAAAAATTCGAAGTGCAGAAACACCGGACTCCAGCAATTGAAAACATACGGCACGCGCCGCGCCGCCCGCACCAAAGACCACTGCTGTTTTACTTTTTACCGTTACATTCCGTCTTTCTAATGCCTGTTTAAATCCGAGACAGTCCGTATTGTAACCCAAAAACTTACCTGTTTTCAGATGCACTGTATTCACCGCACCGATGAATTCTGCAGCAGGGGTCATCTTATTTAAAAACGGCATGATCGTTTTTTTGTAGGGAATCGTAACATTAAATCCGGTCAGGTCACTTTGTACGAATTGCCGCATTAAATCCGGCAGTGCCCATTCATCACATTCATACCGTAGGTACTCACCATTTTTGTGCAACCTGTTTAGTAAATACGCATGCAAATCCGGGGACAATGAATGAGCCAGCGGATGTCCTACGATGCCGAGTTTAATCATCATTCAATGCTCGGTTATGTTTTCCAGTTCATCATAGAATGCAGGGAAACTGATATCGACGCATTCAGCATGTTGAATGGTACTTTCGGAATCCGCCACTAAAGCAGCGACGGCAAAGGCCATGGCAATCCGGTGATCATGAAAGCTGTCAAGAGCTGCAGCATTGAGTTTAACCGGGCCTTCAATAATGAATCCATCCTCGCGTTCTTCCACGGCGGCACCCATTTTTGTCAAATTGGAAACGATGGATTTGATACGATCGGACTCTTTCACACGCAATTCCCGGGCGTTACTGACTTCTGTGACGCCCTCCGCCTGGGTGGCCATGACCGCAATGATTGGCAGTTCATCGATAATTTGCGGAATAATTGCACCGGAAATAGTAATCCCTTTTAACTTAGACTGCCTGACGACAAAATCAGCTTTAATCTCATTTCCTGATGTCACAATATTGAGCATATCAATTTCAGCCCCCATGTCACACAAAAGCGAAATAAACGCTTTCCGGGTGGGGTTGACCCCCACATTGGGAATTAATATTTCTGCACCATTCACCAGACAGCCGGCGGCCAGGAAAAAAGCCGCTGCCGACAAATCCCCGGGGACGATGACATTTTGTGCTTCAAGTCTTGCGGGGCCGGTCAACGAAACCGTCAGGCGCTCCTTTTCAATCTGTGCGCCAAATCTCTTGAGCATGATTTCCGTGTGATCTCTGGTCATGCCCGGTTCCCGAATTTCGGTTGTGCCTCTGGCAAACAGTGCTGCCATTAAAATACAGGACTTCACCTGAGCGCTTGCCATCGGTAAAGCATAATGGACTGCCTGCAAATGGCCACCCTGAATGGTCAACGGTGCAAATTCATTTTCCACCGCTTCGATATTGACACCCATTTTTGTCAACGGCTCGATGATTCGCCCCATGGGGCGCCGCCGGATGGAATCGTCCCCACTGATCGTTGTCGTAAAATTTTGCCCGGCTAAAATACCGGATAATATCCGAATCGTTGTGCCGGAATTACCAACATCTAACGTTTCAGACGGCGCTGCTAATGCCGGGCCTTTACCGGCAACCCGCAAGATACCCTTGTCCTCAGAAAATCTGACGCCGAGTTTTTTCATACAGTTCATGGTGCTTGTAACGTCCACACCATTATTTAAATTTTCCAGACTCGAGGTACCTTCGGCGATTCCAGAAAGCAATAAAGCCCGGTGAGAAATGGACTTATCTCCGGGCAACCTGACGATACCAGACAGTTTTTTGGCTGGTTGAATAATTTGATCCATTGAAAAAATTCAGTCCCTTTCAGTTACTTGAAAATAGCGCTGCCGTAACACGCGTACAGCTTCTTGCCGTTCCTGTTTGCTGGCAAATGCCATTCGCAATGTTCCCGCATCTCCTTCCCGCACTTTCAAAATCTCAATGTCCTTTATATTCAGATTCGTTCCTGCCAGAATCCCGGTAATTTCTGCCAAAATCCCGGGCTTGTCTTCAACCACCACAGAAACATCAAAATGCGGGTGCATAAATCCGCGCATATCTTTCGGAATTGACAGGCGGTCTCTTGCAGCCCGTTCAAATATCTGTTCAAGTGAATCGTCGGCTATCAAATTTCCCACATCCGTAAGCGTCCCGACGAATGAATCCAATGCGCGTCGAATATTTCCGGTATTGGTTTTGAGAATATGTTCCCAGGTGGAATACGGGCTTGACGCCACCCTGGTCATATCTTGAAAGCCGCCCGCAGCCAACTTCAAATACATCGAATTTTCATCGTTCAGGGAAGCCACATGCGTCATGAGAGCAACGGCAAGTAATTGCGGTAAATGGCTGACCACCGCTGCAACTTCGTCGTGCACATCTGCCTGCATACAAATGACTTTTGCGCCAATGTACTCAATCAAGCGAACAAATCCATCCTGAAGAGTCGTCGGAACGTCTGGCGATTCCGCAATCACATAATAACTATTTTCGAACAAAAACGGATCCGCCGCATCTAATCCTTTTTTTTCGGAACCGGTCATCGGATGACCGCCAAGAAAATAAACGTTGGCTGGAAGGCACTTCGCGGCTTCCGCAACGATTAAACGTTTTGTGCTGCCAACATCGGAGATGAGCGTACCGGCTTTTGCGTATTTTCCCACATGTGGCAACAAGTCAAAAACCGATTGAATTGGCGTTGCCAAAAAAATCAAATCCGCCCCGCCGACTGCTTGCTCAATCTTCCCCAAACCAAACCCGGATGCGATCAACCCGGCCGCCGATGCCTTCTCTAAAACGACGTTTTCATCGACACCTATGATTTCAGCAGAAATATTTTTACGCTTAAATGCCGCAGCTAGCGAACCGCCAATGAGTCCCAGCCCGATAATCGTAATTTTTTCAAACAAACATAATCCTCACTTTCAGACAAGTATAACCAAACCGGAAGTAATTTTCAAGTAATTTTACCAGTGTTTTCCAACGGCTTTGGCAATAATTTTGAGTTCGCTCATTAATTTCTTAAACTGTTCCGGATACAGCGACTGCGGGCCGTCGGAAAGCGCTTCGTCGGGATTTTGATGAACTTCCACGATGAGACCGTCACATCCGGCGGCGATGGCTGCCCTGGCCATGGGCGCCACTTTATCCCGCCGTCCCGTCGCATGGCTGGGGTCAGCGATGATGGGCAGGTGGCTTAGTTTTTTCACGACAGGGATCGCAGAAATATCTAACGTGTTTCGTGTATATTTTTCAAATGTACGAATGCCGCGCTCACACAAAATGACCTGAAAGTTTCCGCCGGCCATGATGTACTCAGCAGACATCAAAAGCTCTTCGATGGTTGCAGACATCCCGCGCTTCAATAAAACCGGCTTTCTGATTTTTCCTAAATCCCGCAACAAGGTAAAATTTTGCATGTTTCGGGCGCCAACCTGAAGAATATCCACATATTCCACAAGAATTGGAATCTGACTGCTTTCCATGACTTCAGAAACAGAGATCAACCCATGCAGGTTTGCAGCTTCGCGCATGTACTTCAATCCCTCTTCGCCCAATCCCTGGAAACTGTAAGGAGATGTGCGCGGTTTATATGCCCCTCCGCGCAAAACCGTAGCGCCGGCCTTCTTCACAATTTCGGCAGTTTGTAAAATTGCCTCCCGATTTTCAATGGAGCACGGACCGGCAAACATAACCAAGGTGTCTCCACCAACGGCTACATCTTTTATTTTAATGACAGAGTCTTCGGGTTTGAATGCCCGACTGGCCAATTTGTACGGCTGAGTAATTGGAACAACCTTTTGTACATCCTCCATTAACTCAAAGCTGCGCACTTCAATCCCGCGTTTGTCACCCACCGCGCCGAGAACGGTTTGATTGACGCCCGTTGACCGGTGCACATCAAAATTCATTTCCGTCAATTTTGAAACGACTTTCTGAATATTTTCCTCTGTGGCATTTTCTTTCATTACGACGACCATTTTTTAATCCTTTTGGTTATTTTTTAACATTTTGTCCTTTTCCAATTTTCTTGATTCATCAATAATGCGTTCAAAGATTCGTTTGACACCATCTGCCGTTAACGGGCCTCGATTTTCTGACATCAGACGGTTTAAGATTTCTGTTTCCCGTTGAGGAACATAAACAGGCAAGTGATGTTTTGCCTTCAGAAACCCAATCGCAATGGTACACTCCGCCCGTTTATTCAGCAGACATAATATTTCAGCATCGATCGCATCGATCTTTTTTCGCCAATCATGAATCTCCATTTACAATTGCCTCCTTTAATTGGGATACAAAGCTTGAGGCCGTTTCCAACTTTTGTCCGGTGGGTGCTTCGTCAATCTTCTTAATCACTGCACTGCCGACAATGATTCCGTCACATTCCCTGGAAATTCGCTCCGCCTCCCTTTCATTTGCAATGCCAAAGCCCACAAAGTAAGGATGCTTAACCGACTCACGTACCCGAACCAAATAACGATGCAAATCGGCAGAAACGTTTTCCCGAACCCCGGTCGTGCCGGTTACAGAAGTGCAATAAATAAATGATTGCGTCAGCGTATCGATATGTTTGATTCTCTCCATACCCGTATTGGGAGAAATCAGGAAATTTACCCCAATCGTTGATGTTGCAAATTCATTTTGAAACCGTGCGAATTCTTCTGGAAGCAAATCAGGGATAATCAAACCGTCGACACCAGAGGATTCAGCCTGCTGTAAGAAACTCTTTACTCCAAATTTAAAAATTGGATTAAAATAGCCCATGAGTAAAATTGGAATCTGGCTGCTCTTTCGAATCAGGTGGATTTGATGGAAACATTTCTCTAAGGTTACCCCGTTATTTAAGGCAATCTGCGATGCATGTTGAATAACCGGTCCGTCTGCGATGGGGTCAGAAAACGGTAAACCGATCTCGATAAAATCGGCGCCGGCTTTTTCAAAGGCCAGCACATAGTCAGGGGTTGAATTCAACTCTGGGAATCCCGCCGCGATAAAAACAGAAAGCATTTTCTCCGCGGCAGCCACTTTTTCTGCAATTCTTTTTTGTAATCGATTCATCTTATCTCACAAAATTAGATGTTACACAGTTAACGATTTGATGATATCCACATCCTTATCACCTCTGCCTGACAAACAAATGACCATTCGTTCATCAGGGTCGGTTTCAGGCAGCATTTTTACCGCTTGTGCGATGGCATGCGAACTTTCCAGAGCCGGCAAAATTCCCTCTGTTTTCGCCAGCAGATAAAATGCATCGAGCGCTTCCTCGTCCGTGACCGATGTATAATGTACCCGTCCAGATTTTTTCAGGAAGCTATGTTCAGGCCCCACCGCGGGATAATCCAACCCCGCAGAAATCGAATGTGCTTCCTGTATCTGACCATCCTGATCCTGCAGTAAGTAAGTCAAAGCGCCATGCAAAACACCGGGCGTTCCAGCGGTGAGGGTCGCGGCATGTTTATTCGTTGTTAATCCTTCTCCGGCAGCTTCGACGCCAAACAATTTCACCGACCGGTCAGCCAGAAACGGATAGAACATGCCCATGGCGTTGCTGCCGCCGCCAACACAGGCAAGCACATAATCCGGTAGGTGGGTCGTTTGCCGCAACATTTGCTCCCTGGTTTCACGGCCGATCACCGACTGAAAGTCCCTGACCATCATGGGGTACGGGTGCGGCCCCACCACGGAACCAATCAAATAAAATGTATCGCCAACATTCGTGACCCAGTCGCGAATGGCTTCGTTGATGGCATCTTTCAACGTTCGGCTGCCGGATTTGACCGGGATGACGTCAGCGCCTAAAAGTTCCATCCGAAAAACATTTAGCTGTTGCCGCCGCGTATCTTCTTCACCCATGTAAACGACACATTTTAAGCCGAATTTTGCAGACACCGTTGCAACCGCAACACCATGCTGACCGGCGCCGGTCTCCGCAATGATGCGCTTTTTCCCCATTCTTTTCGCCAAAAGAATCTGCCCCAAACAGTTGTTTATTTTATGCGCCCCGGTATGATTCAGATCTTCGCGTTTGAGATAAACCTTAGCGCCACCATATTTTTCCGTCAGGCGCGGGCAGAACGTCAGCGGCGTAGGACGCCCGGAATAGTCCTGCAAATAGCGCAATAACTCCGACTGAAATGCGTCATCATTTTTGACGGCGGCATACGCATCCTCCAATTCATCCACCGCCGGCAATAAAACTTCAGGAATAAACTTGCCGCCAAATTCCTCAAAGTAACCGCTCGCATCCGGCAGACTATTATCTGTTAAGCTCTTATTCTCCATCATTTTCACGATGCAATGCCTTCCAATTAGATTATTTCGTTATTTAGTCAAGTATGTCTGTTCGAGTACTTTAAAAAATGATTTCAACTTTTTTACGTCTTTCTTACCGGGAGCCGCCTCAATCCCGCTATTTACATCCACCGCATCCGGGAGCGTTGTGTTTACAGCTTGCAAAACATTATGCGCATTCAAACCACCTGAAAGAATGATTCTCCCATATTTCTTTGCTTCCCGTGCAATTTGCCAATCAAAGCTTTCACCGGTTCCTCCCCGCTGTGCCGGGCTGTATGTGTCGAGCAAGAATCCATCCGGGTTGTAGGACTGCATTTCACGACTATCAAATGAAGCCTGCACGCGGAAGACTTTTATCACCGGTAATGTGACCTGCCGGCAGTATTCCGGCGTTTCATCACCGTGCAACTGTGCAAAATCGAGAAATTTAAACCGCGTATTTATATCTTCCACCGGCGCATTGACAAACACACCCACCTTTTTGACCGATGCCGGCAGCTTTGAAATAATTTTCTCTGCGGCAAAAGGATCGATAAAACGGGGACTCTTTTCATAAAAAATAAAGCCCAAGGCCCCGGCGCCGGCTTCACAGGCAAGCAACGCATCTTCCTCATTCGTGATACCACACACTTTCACCTTGAACATTTGGGTACTCCAACAAACGGTTTCAGGGCTGTCCCCGGCTCCGGGTGCCGCATGAAAGTCTCGCCAACAAGAACCGCATCAACGCCCCATTGGGCGAGTCTTTCAACATCCTCCGGGGATTTAATGCCGCTCTCTGAAATCACCTGAACCTCCTCCGGAATCATTTTCATCACTCGTTCTGTGGTTCGTAAATCCACTTCAAATGTGTTCAGGTTTCGATTATTAATCCCGAGGAGTGAAACATTTTCGCATAACCCCCGGTCTGCTTCTTTTTCTGTGTGCACTTCCACCAACGGCTGCATGCGAACCTCTGCCGCGGTCGCAAGCAGTTCAACGAATTGAGGCTGTCCCAATGCCGCTACGATGAGCAAAACGGCGTCTGCACCGAACGCTCTGGCTTCGACAATTTGATACGGTTCGAGAATAAAATCCTTGCGAAGAAGCGGTAAATTCACCCTGTGACGAACCTGGGCTAAATCCTGCAAAGTCCCGCCAAAATAGGGAAAATCCGTCAGTACGGAAATAGCCGCAGCACCATTTTCTGCATAACTTTCAGCGATCCCGCCAATGTCTGCATTTTCTTTAATCACGCCTGCGGTGGGTGATTGTTTTTTTAATTCGGCAACGACTGCGACTGTCTCACGGTCTAACGCATCCGTCAACGAAACCGGAGGTACCTGTTCTTCAGCTATTTCAAACAATCTTGAAATCGGTACTTTTGCTTGACTGGCACCTATTTCCATTTTCTTATCCCGAAGAATATTTTTCAGAATATCATTCATGAGACGATCGCCTGAGTCATCTCGATTAACGCTTGCAGTTTTTCATTTGCCTTTCTGGAATCGATAGATTCCGCTGCCAATTCCGCGCCTTCCTTTAACGATTGCGCCGCACCGCCGACAACAAAACCGCAGGCGGCGTTTGCAATGACAAAATCGCGGGCAGGACTTTTCTGCCCACCGAGGACATCTTTTACAATTTGTGCGTTCTCTTCAGGCGACCCACCCTGAACGCCGTTTGCTGCGTTGCGGACAAGGCCAAAATCCTCCGGAGTGATTCTCCTTTCCAAAATCCTGCCCGCTTTTAATTCAATGACCGGAGTTGCGTCATAAATGGAGACCTCATCCAATCCGTCAGCGCTGTGCACCACAAAAATGTGTTCGGCGCCTAACTCTCGAAATACTTCCGCCACCAGACGTTTTACATCTGGATGGTAAACACCCATCACCTGGCGGGTCACCGCGGCGGGATTCGTCATGGGACCTAACAAATTGAAAACCGTGCGTACACCAATTTCCCTTCTTGGCACCACGGCATGCTTCATGGCTTTGTGCAGCGCCGGTGCAAACAAAAATGCAATGCCCAACTCATCCAGGCAGACGCCAATTTGCTCTGCACTCAAACTGATATTCACACCGAGCGTTTCCAGCAAGTCGGCGCTGCCACAACGGCTTGAGACCGAACGGTTACCATGTTTTGCCACCGGAACGCCACCACCGGCTACCACAAACGACGCCACCGTTGAAATATTGAAGGTCCCGGCACCATCACCGCCGGTGCCGCACATATCGATGGCATTGCGATGTTTCGTTTTGACCGTCGTCGCCTTTTGCCGCATGGCCTTTGCAAAGCCAGTCACTTCCTCAAGGGTCTCGCCCTTGCATTTTTCGGCGATGAGAAAAGCGGCAATCTGCGAAGGCGTCGCCCCGCCGTCCATGATGATTTGCATCGTTTCAAAAGCTTCGTCCCGGCTCA
Organism: uncultured Calditrichaceae bacterium; assembly: GCA_964455375.1. GTDB lineage: Bacteria > Zhuqueibacterota > Zhuqueibacteria > Oceanimicrobiales > Oceanimicrobiaceae > CAYVXE01. Next base: position 55,195 of record CAYVXE010000002.1, on the reverse strand, counting down.
AATTCCTGCCGCCGGTAACGGTTCGAATTACATGTTGCATCATGACGCATTTCCTTTAAATTTTGTACACATTTTTAGAAAGTTATCGAGCAATTTCTTACCCACCTCTGTTAAAATAGACTCCGGGTGAAATTGAACACCGAAGACGGGTTTCACTTTATGTCGCAGTCCCATGATGATTCGGTCTTCTGTTTCCGCAGTTACGATAAGCTCTTCGGGCAGACTCCTTTTTTCAACAATCAGAGAATGGTAACGCGTTGCCGCAAACGGATTGGGAAGCGTTGCAAACACGCCTTGCTGGTTGTGCTGAATGCGCGACGTCTTTCCATGCATGAGAACGGGTGCAGAGATGATTTTTCCGCCAAATGCCTGTCCAATTGCCTGATGTCCCAAACAAACGCCAAGAATCGGCATACAACCGGCGAACTCGGCGATGAGAGACACAGAAATACCGGCGTTCTCCGGTCTACCCGGCCCCGGCGAAATAACCACTCCGTCGGGATTCATATCTTTTATCTCCGTCAATGAGATTTTGTCATTGCGTTTTACGAGCAATTTAGCGCCCAATTCACCCAGATACTGCACCAGATTATACGTAAAAGAATCGTAGTTGTCGACGACCAGAATCATTTCAATCCCCTTTCAGCGAAATCTATCGCCTCCCGGAGTGCAGCGGATTTATGCATAGTTTCATGATACTCACTTTCCGGAACAGAGTCGGCAACGATGCCGGCGCCGGCCTGAAAATAAGCGTATTTCTTCTCCGTCAAAATCGTCCGGATCGCAATGCAGGTATCTAAATTTCCGGAAAAATCCAGGTAACCGAGAGCTCCGGCATAAACGCCGCGCTTCTCAGGTTCCAGTTCACTGATGATTTCCATAGCCCTGATTTTGGGTGCTCCGGAAACCGTGCCTGCAGGAAAACAGGCCTTTAGCGCATCGATGGCGGTTAAATTTTCACGTAATTTCCCCTGCACATTGGAAACCAGATGCATGACATGCGAATATTTTTCAACCTGCATAAACTCCGTCACCTCAACCGAACCGAACTCACTCACCTGCCCAACATCATTCCGGCCTAAATCCACCAACATTGTATGTTCCGCAACTTCCTTCGGATCCTGCTCCAAATCGGCCATAAGCTCACTATCTTCAGCCGGCGTTTGACCACGTTTACGAGTACCTGCGATTGGTCTGACTTCAATCTTCCTGTTTTCAACGCGCACCAATAGCTCCGGCGATGAGCCAATAATGCATTTATCATCCATTTTTACGAAATACAGATAAGGCGATGGATTGATGATTCGCAGGGCGCGATAAATATCAAAAGGGGTGACGCTGATTTTTCGCCTGAACTGCTGCGACAAAACAACCTGAAAAATATCACCGGCCTGAATAAATTCTTTTGCCCGGGACACCGCCAAACAAAAATCCGCTGCATTGAAATTTGACTCAACCCGGCTATCCTCCACAGCGCGGTCATTTTTTATACGATTTAATTCACAGTCCAAACGCTGTTTAATGCCGCTAATCGTCGCCTGTGCATGTTCGAATAATTTAGGCAATGATCCGGATTCCTCATCAAGCCGCACATTTTTGATGATATAGATTTGATGTTTCAGGTGGTCGAACGCCAAGATAGTATCAAACAACATAAACGCGGCTTCGGGAAATGTTTGTGAGCCATTCTGCAAAACCGGAACATCTTCAATGAGGTGAATCGTTTCATAGCCGAAATAGCCCACAGCGCCGCCGGTAAATCTCGGTAAATTTTCGGGACGCACCATTTGATAATTCCCAAACAGCTTTTTAAGATGTTCGAAGATGTCGCTTTTAAAACGTTCCCTTTTCCCAAGTCGCATTTCTTCAATTGTATTTTCTGAAAATTGAATGGTACAAAAGGGATCGCAGCCGAGGAAAGAAAAGCGGGCGGTTTTTTCTCCCCCTTCCACACTTTCAAAAAGAAAGGCATTTTTTGATGCCTGAGCTAACCTCAAAAATGCCGATACCGGCGTTAATAGATCCGCCAGATAGGTTTGGTAAACCGGAATCACATTCCCCTGTTTTGCCAGAGTTTCAAATTCTGAATAATTCATCGTTTCCCGCTTTAGGTTCGGCACAAAATAAAAAACCCACTATATAATGTTTATATAGTGGGTCAAAATTCGTGTTCCTAAATAAAGCTATTTAAATTTGCCTAAACACGTATTTTTCCCCACACAGGTAAAATACCAATACCAATAATACCAGTTGCTGTTATTAAAGATTGTGGAAAAAATACGTTTGATCATTTTTTTTTGATTTTTATGACTGATTACAAGATTATACAAAATCAGATTCAAGAAGTCAAGAATTATTTGTAGCTCAACATTTATGTTGAGAAATTAAGCTCATGCTCCACGACATAAATATGGCATTTTAACGCTTAAACCGCCGGTCCAATTCCTCCAACGGAACATGAATGACAATAGGCCGCCCGTGTGGACAATAGTACGGCTCTTTCGTACTGAACAATTTATCGATGAGCATATTCATTTCTTCCAGTGAAAGCTGATCCCCTGCTTTGATCGCCGAGTGACAGGCAAAGGATCTGGCCACATTCTCGCGTATCTCCACATTCTCCCGCAGACCGCGCTTGTACTCATCGAGAATATCCAGCAGAATCTTCTCATCATTACTTATTTTCACACCGGAAGGCACACCTTCCACCGCCACCGTGTTTTTACCGAATGATTTGATGACAAAACCAATTCTCTCCAGAAAGGGAATCATTTCCAGCAAAATAGTGAAGTCTTCCATGGATAATTCTATGACCTGTGGAAACAAAAGTTGTTGCGACGACGGTTTACGCAATTCAAAATACTTTAAAGCATCTTCATAGAGAATCCGCTCATGTGCCACATGCTGGTCGATAATGATCATACCGCTTTTTATCTGCGACAAAATATATTTGTTATGAATTTGCCAGACATTGGTCCTTTCAAACCGGATCTTTGTCCCGGGAATATTCTGAACAGCGTCTTGTTCACTCTGTTCCGAAGGCGGGAATTGAGAAACGGTTGCCGGTTCGGAATCCCTGTTGGCCGGACTTGTAAACTCAAAAGCATTTTGCCTGGCAGGTTCAAAAGCAGCCGTCTGGTTTAATGGAAAATCGGGCAGTGAAAATGCCTCCCCGCCTGATACATGAGACAGAACCGGAATAACTTTTTCGGAATTTAACGCTCGTTTCACCGCCCCTCTGATACTGCTGAAAATAAGATTCTCATTGGCAAATTTTATTTCCATTTTTGTGGGATGTACATTCACATCCACTTCGGCAGGATCAATCTTAAGAAAAATCGCATACACCGGGTACAGCCCTCTCGGCAAAATTTCGCCAAAAGCATTTATCACCGCATAATGCAGATTTTTACTGGTGAAATAACGCCGGTTCAGGAACATGAATTGGTCGCCTCTGGAACGCCGCAAAATATCCGGTTTGCCCACAAACCCGGTTATTCCTACCGGACCATCATTTTCAATTTGCAGCATGCTGTTTGCCACTCTTGCCCCGAAAACTGACCTGATCCGCTGGTTCTGACTCTCGCGTTTAAGCTCAAAAACAACTTCGTCGCTATTCACAAAGGTAAATGAAATTTCAGGATGGGCGATAAAAAAACGATTCAGAACGGCGACAATCTGCCTGTATTCGGTGGCGGTTTTTTTTAAGAATTTCCGCCGCGCTGGAGTATTGTAAAACAACTGCTTCACGGCTATAGACGTACCTGTAGCACATGCCGTCGCCTGAATGTCACTCAGCACACCACCTGCGGCCTGAAGTCCGTATCCTGTATCGCTTTCTTCCGTTTTAGACTTAGCGTCAACCCGTGCCACCGAAGCGATACTCGCCAACGCCTCACCTCGAAACCCCAGCGTGTTTATTTGCAGCAAATCCTGATACGTGTAAATTTTACTGGTGGCATGCCGTTGAAAGGCCAACAGAAGATCTCCCTGATCCATGCCGGAACCGTTGTCTACCACTTGAATCAACGCCTTGCCACCGTCTTTGACAATAATTGTTATTTCGGTGGCACCGGCATCAATGGAATTTTCAACCAGTTCTTTAACCACCGAAGCCGGTCGCTCCACAACTTCACCGGCGGCGATCTTATTGGTTAAATCTTCCGGTAGCAGTTTAATTTTAGTTGTCGTTGAAATCATTCTTAATTGCTACGTTCCCCCTGACTGAAATGTGTAAAATATGCTTTCCAATATAATATTCAATCACCAATTGAGTTCGCCGAAAAAGGAGTTTCCTGCTTCAGCTTCAGCGAAGTAACGCATTATTAAAACAAACGTCTGCTGCGCTCTGTATAAAAATTTACTTAATGCCGATTTTTTTGACCATCCCGTTAGTCACTTTTACCGGCGCCATTCATGGGAATCTTGATTAACCCATAAGCGACGACACCAAAAATAATTATGGACAGCCATCCCCCAACCGCAGAATGGACAAAACTAAATTCATCCACACCGGCAACCAATGACGTAATCGAGGGAATTCCCATTAAGACCAGCCCCGCAAGCAGCACGCCGGTCAACGCCTCACCCGCAATGAAACCGGAAGCGACGAGGGTACCGACATTTTCCGCTCGCATTTTTTCGTCGCTATCAGCTTTTCGTTTTTCCATGAATTTGTCCATGGCTAATTTAATGAGACCACCCACAAAAATGGCAAAGGTCGTATCAAATGGCAAGTACATGCCCACTGCAATGAGCATGGGCGCCGGCGCATCCACCATAATCAAGGCAATTGCAAAAAACATTCCAATGATAATCAGACCCCAGGCCATATCGCCACCCACTATTCCAGTAGCGATCTGTGCCATCAATCCGGCCTGTGGTGCCGGCAGCCGGGTATCGCCAATGCCAATGCCACCGGCAGCAATATTCCCTTCATGCAAAAGAATAATTGGAAAAACGAGTACAAATGACACCAGAACTGTGCTGATAATTTCAGCAACTTCCATTTTCCACGGTGTACCCCCAATGAGATGACCGACTTTTAAATCCTGGATCATATCGCCGGCCATGGAGGTTGCACAGCAAACAACCGCCGCAACAGCAAGCACGGCCGCCACACCGCTCAATCCGACAACGCCAATCGCTACCATTACCAGCGCAGCCACAATAAGAGCTGACAGAGCCAAACCGGAAATCGGTTGATTCGACCCGCCGACCAACCCCACGAGCCAACCGCCCACGCCTGCAAACAAAAACCCGGTCACAGTCATAATGACCGCGGCGATAAGAGCACCTCCCAAACTGTGAGTAAACAAATAATAAACGAGCGTAATCGGGATGATTAACCCGATAGTGGAGATGATAATCCATTTCATATTGATATCTTTTTCAAGTCGATTTTCCTTGAACGCGGCGTCTGCGCTTCCCTTTGCTTTAAATGCGCCATGAAATGCCGAGAAAATCGACCCTCGCAAGCCCCAAAGTGTGTACATAGAGCCGACCAGCATAGCGCCCACAGCAATGGGACGGATTTGATTGTACCAAATCGAATAGGACAGTTCATTCCAGGGAACAGCGTGTCCATCGAGAAGTAACTGACTGCGCAAATCCGGATTGATGAACAGCGCCAGCGGGATAAACACCAACCATGCCAGAACCCCACCACTAAAATTAATGGATGCTAACCTGGGCCCGATAATATAACCGACCCCCATCAACGCGGGTGAGGCAAGTGGCGAAGCCAACGTCAAACCGCCGGTGTGGGTTACATTGCCAAGCGCCTGACGCGAACTGGTAAAATGGTGAATGACCGATTTCGGAAACTTCATAAATACCTGAACATTTTCACGAAAAATCGCCATGCCGTTACTGTTTTTAAGCAGTTCCAGTAAAACGCCAACTCCCATCGCCCCAAAGACATAATTGGCGCCGCTTTCCCCATGCTGACCGGCGCGGACGATTTCGTAACAGGCGTAACTTTCAGGAAAAGGCAGGTCTGCATCAACGACAAGGGTTCGCCGCAACAGAATAACAAAAAGAATCCCCAAAACGCCCCCAACAAGCAGAATTGAAGAAGTTTCCCAGTAATTAAAATGTACCCATAAACGCTGCCCGTCCATTTCCACCATGACAAATGCCGGAATCGTAAAAATTGCTCCGGCAACCAGCGCTTCACCAACCGAAGCCGTGGTTCGTGCAATATTTTGTTCAAGAATATTTCCGCGCATGAAAGGCAGACGAAATGCTGCAATGGCGATCACAGCAGCCGGAAATGTCGCTGAAATAGTCATGCCGGCTTTCAGACCCAGATAGGCATTTGCTGCACCCAGAACCACCGCCATGATGAGACCTAAAACGATGGCTTTAACCGTAAACTCCGCCAAACTGGTCTCAGATGGAATGTACGAAACATCTTGTGTTTTCTTCATTCACGTTCCTCCTGTCGCGTTACTGGCTGTAATTATTAGAATATGCTGTGATAAAATCCGGATGAATGTGATGGTACAAATTATTCATCAAATTTTCAACAGATCATTTAAAGATGTTTACAAAAAAGCTGTCAAAGCAGACCGGAATCAGCAAAACTGTAGTAGCCGTTTTTTCCGATGATGATATGATCCAGCACACTGACACCGACCAATTCACAGGCTTTTTTTAAATGACGCGTGAGACGCTTGTCTTCCTCACTGGGGTGCGGATTACCGGAAGGGTGGTTGTGTACAAAAACAACGGCGGCGGCGCCCTGGTTGATGGCTTCTTTTATCACCTCGCGCGGGCTTACAATGCTCTCCGTCAGACTTCCCTCGAAAAGCGTTTTTTCGGTAATAATCGTATTTCTGCTGGTTAGCAGCAATATCTTGAAGACTTCACGGTTTGAGTCCCGCAGATACGGACTCAACAGCCGGTGCACGTCTGCACTGCATTCCACCTTGCCGTTGTTTTGCACATCCTCCAGAAAAAGCCGCTTTCCCGTTTCAATTGCCGCCTTAATTTGCGCCGCTTTTGCCGGGCCGATACCGTTTACCTGGCACAATTCCGCTATCGACTTCATATCCAGACCGCGAAATCCGTTACATTCTTTAATCAGCTTACGGGCTAAATCAATGGCCGTCAATTCCTGATTCCCAACCCGCAGAATGATGGCCAATATTTCGGCATCAGAAAGACTTTGTGCGCCATATTTAACAAGCCTTTCCCGGGGACGATCATTTTCAGGCCAATCTTTGATCTTAGGGGTGTAGCGATTCATTATCTTGTCTCCACGAAAAAAGCCGCAGTAAAATACCGCGGCTTTTGATTTGGTTGTTTTTTATCCGAAAACGTCGAATAAACCTTGTTGCATCCGATTCATCTAACCTGGATTATTCATAAATTCTTGCCTCGAAGACGCCAAGACACGAAGAAACAAAAAGATAAAGGTTCTTTAAAATGATAGCTTTGTTTTATGTATATTGTCTTTGAATAATAGACGTGTTTATTGTTTTTTAATTACTTTGCGTCTTTGAGCCTTGGTGGCTCATAAACATGATTTGAATGTCACAAAAACTTTCTTTACTTGATAAAAACCATTCTTTTCGACGTGGAGAATTGTCCGGATTGCAACCTGTAAACATAAATACCGGAAGAAACCCTGTGCCCGGAACGATCCTTACCATCCCAGGTTACCGTGTAGCTGCCCGGTGTCTGTGCTTTGTCCACGAGTGTAACGATTTTCTCTCCAAGTAAATTAAAAATAGTCACGGTTGTGCGTTGTTTTGACACACTGCTAAAATTCGCCGGAATCGTATACTGAATGAGCGTTGACGGATTAAACGGATTCGGAAAATTCTGGGCAAGAGTAAATGTTTCCGGCAGTCCGACAAAAACGATCAACTCCTGAGAATATGCAAATGAGCCGTCTGTATCGACCTGCTGCAAACGGTAGAGCCATTGACCGGCCCGCACGTCGTCATCATTGAACTGATAGCTGGATGGTGAAATGATTGTGCCATTACCTTCAACAAATCCAACTATTTGCCACATTTGATTTCCCTGTAATTTCCGTTGAATGTTAAAACCGAAATTATCCGTTTCTGTGGCAGTCGTCCATTGCAGGCGAACATTATTTGTCTCGACAGTTGCTGTAAAAGTAGTCAACTCTACAGGAACCGTTCCAATGGTTTGCGGCATAATGGAGACGGTAAGAGGGTTTTCCTCAAAATCAGCTAACTGACTGGCTACTGTGCTTGGCTGGTTTGGTTCCAGGAAAATCAGCTTCAAAGCAAGAGGAAACTGCCCTTCAATGTCTGATCCTGTTATTTGCACCCCGGAGTCGCCGAAAGAATTACCATCTCCGGGATCACCAATTCCTTGTTTATCCTCATAAAAGAGCTGGCGGTTGTCACCGATAGTTGCCGGAATTTCGAATAAATTCACAATGGTACCTTGTTCGCCGGTTATATGAATGTAATTAACATTCGGCAAAAATTCTATTTGTTTATTCACATTAGGATCATCTATCCCATTAATGAGGATATCTGTATTGTTGGGATTAAACATTTTCATACCAGCAGCAGCCGCAGAAAGATCAATAGAGTGCCGTATTTCCTGAACTTTTACATCAAAAAATGAAACCTTTATTTCCGCGGGTATATTCAAATTGCCTGCAAGGACTACAGTGTTTCTAAAATATTGCAAAGGCAGCGATACGTCAAGTAAACCCACAAGTTGAAAAGTAATTTGTCTGATAATTCTCACCGGCCCGTCGATTGCTTCCACGCTGACGAAGGATAAGTCGGATTCTTCATCAAAACTCGGTAACAGAAAAAAGCTCGTTTTACCGCGAATCTTCTGCCGGTCAAACAAATTGATTTCAGGATTAGGCTGCAGAGACAAAAATCCAAAAATGCCTTTTTCATTTCCGCCGATCCTGTAAACCGAACTTTCAACAAAATCCTGGCCGGTAGCAGGGTCAAGACTTGGAATGTAGGTCACATAGTCATCGACGAAAGTTTCCTGCAGAGTAAGTGACTTATATAGATAGGCCCAGCCTGATTTTAGAGGATCAAGCGGATCCGTAACCTGAATTTCATAACGGATAAAATTTTCAGAGCTCGCATCATTAACCCAGGAACCGGGAGCCCAGTCGCCGGCATCCGCTGCCATAAATGCCAATTCATCGTTGTCATCCAGTCCCTGGATTTGATCGCCTGTTGCATTGAAAAAGGAATTGGACGTGTCTCTCTCATCCCATTGAAACGGGATTTGCTGCCATTGCTGCGAGTCCCGTCTGTAGGCATAAAGTAAAAGGACGTTCTCTCCCTGTTCGATGGATGAACCTATGAATTCCGGAAAATTACTGCCGGAAAGAATCATCGCTTCAAAAGCCCGGTCCAGAGAGTTAAGCAATCCCTGAGCAAAAACATGAGTCTGACTAGTAAACAGAAAAAACAAAATAGCGGAAAATAGCCGCCGTCGATGATAAAAAATATTTGGCGCCATGGCCTCACTCCTCTTTTTTATCATTGACAAGTCATCCCGGTAATGGAAGTCAACATCCTGAAAAATGAAATGAGAGGCAGCCCACGAAAAATCGCCTCTTGGCTTCCTATTTGACAAAAACCATTCTCTTCGACGTGGAGAACGGGCCGGCTTGCAGCCTGTACACATAAATACCGGAAGAAACTCTGTGCCCGGAACGATCCTTACCATCCCAAGTTACCGTGTAGCTGCCCGGTGTCTGTGCTTTGTCCACGAGTGTAACGATTTTCTCTCCAAGTAAATTAAAAATAGTCACGGTTGTGCGTTGTTTTGACACACTGCTAAAATTCGCCGGAATCGTATACTGAATGAGCGTTGACGGATTAAACGGATTCGGAAAATTCTGAGCAAGGGTAAATGTTTCCGGCACCTCACCACCTGACCGCGCCACTACGGAGGTGACCGCGCCAAACTCCTGACTTTCGGATTGCGTATCCAGCGGCATGGAAAGTTGATTTCCTAAAGCAGCTTCCTCACCGGCTGCCACCGAAGACGGGAAAATGCCAGTAAGCCCAAGCGGTGCCGGACCAAAAATGTGCGAATTACTTCGGATAACAAAACCTGCATTTCCGTAAGAACCATTTCCGGCATCATCTTCATAAAAAAGATTCCGGGTTTCCCCGATTGCCGGAACCTTGAACAAATTCACAAAAGAACCTTGGGGCCCGGTAAACATGGTCCAGGTGGTTTCCTGCGGGAAAGGTACGATGCTTTCATCAACCGTATCCGGGACACCGTCGACATCAACATCTGCATTCCGATTGCTGAAGAATTTCATCCCCACCGCATTGGCATTCAGATTGTAGCTTTGTTGTATCCGGGGGATTGTCACAGGAAGTCCGGTTTGTGGAATATCAAATGTTCCGGAAATCGTATAAGAAAAGCCGTAATAAAACACCGGTATGGGTAAATCATTAAAAACGGTACCAAACAGGGGGACGGTAATATCAACGAGTAACTCCCGTATCACCCTTATGTTGCCATTTTTCACCACCAGGCTATCCGTGAATAGATTATCTGTTTCATTCAACGTAAATGCAATAACCGCAATTGCAACAATTTCAATGGATTGCTTGTCCAGAATATCCTGCCCGTTGCCGCCGGCGGTCTGCGGAATGGCCATAAAATTAGGTAGCCCATTGGCACTGTTGCCTAAGGTGTAAGTTCGACCTTTTACGGTATCTGCGGGGGCATTTCCCGGCGGGCCGGCAACATAATCCACATAATCCGTTTGATTTTCCAGCGTGAGGGTGTTAGACCGGTAAAGATAAACCCAGCCGGTCGTTTCGCCATTTGACGTATCGCGAACGGTAATTTCGTACCTGCTGAAATTCTGGGAAGTAACATCGTCAATCCAGGTTGAGTCGGCACGGTCACCGGCATCTCTGGCCATGAATGAAATCTCATCATTCGCGTCGAGGCCCTGTTCCTGGTCTGCGGTAAAATAGCTGCCTGATGTATCTTTTTCATCGATCTGGAACGGGATCATCTCCCAGGATGAAGCCATTTTATTGTAGCGAAAAACGAAAAGTTCGTCCATAGGAGCGCCGGTCAGATCCGGAAACATGCCGGAAACCACCACCGGATCATAGTCCCGGTTTAAGGTGTTGACCTGAGAAATTCCGTTTTCCAGCGTAAACAACAAACTTATGAGACCGGTAAAAATGAAAATAGCAATCCATTTGCGGGTAACCATAACAACTCTCCCCAACGACATTTATTGTCGATATCTATTTATAAAATTAAGAGGATAGGTATAAATTAAACGAACCGATTAGAAGCTGCCGATTGCTTCATCAACGGATTCATACGTTTGAAAAATCGTGATGAGTTTTGTAATCATAAACAGGCTCTGCACTTTATCCGTTACGTTAGCCAGTTTCAACTCACCATTGGCATTTTTTAAGGTTGTCAAGGCCCCCATCATCATTCCCAGGCCGGAACTATTCATCCATTTAACTTTCCCTAAATCTATGACAACTTTATTGATTTTATCTTCAACAAGTTCTTTTATTCTCTCATGAACAGCCTGGGTTTCAGGACCGCCCATTAACTTTCCTTTTAACGTTAATACTGAGATGTCACCTTGTCGCTTTTCACTAATTTGCATTTTGCCTCCTATCTTACCGATTAGTCAATTTTAAAACAAATGTAACATATTTTAAAAAGCTTGTCAATCTTTTTTTGGTTAATATTTTTTTTTACATGCCGATGAAGAAAATAAGGCGCCTTCAAAACTCCTTAAATTAAAATAATATCGTTACTTAAATAGAACCCCTTTTCCTCCTATGGCCGTCAGGCTTCGTGGGTGCCTGACGGCTTCCTCTTTTTTTACACTGCACTGACTTTAATTCGGACATCGACGGCCTTGCATTCACTTTGTTCCGGAAAAGCCATGAATGGGTTCATATCCATTTCAGAAATCTGCGGGAAATCCTGAGCCAACTTTGAAAGGTTTAACAAAATTGTTTTCAAAAAATCCGTTGCCACCGGCTTTTCACCCCGAATTCCCGATAAAATCGAGTATCCCTTAATCTCACTTATCATCTCCTCTGCATCGGTTTTGGTGATGGGAGCAATGCGAAATGCAACATCTTGCAACACTTCCACATAAATACCACCCATTCCGAACATCAGCAAAGAGCCGAACCCGGGAATGCGGTTAATGCCCATAATGATTTCTTTGCCGCCAAGCACCATTTCCTGAAGAACAAAAGAAAGTGCCCTTTTTCCGCTCCCAAATTTTTGTATCGAATCGAGAATCTCAGCGTAGGCATTTTTCAATTCATGGGCAGACTGCAAATTTAGTTTTACACCACCCAGTTCAGATTTATGTAAAGAGACGTCGGAGGATATTTTTAACACCAGGGGAAACCGCATCGTTTGTGCTGCCTGTTGGATTTCATCCCAGTCCCGACACTTTTTTGATTGTACAAAAGGAATTTCATAAATTTTCAGAATTTCAGCGATTTCAATTTCAGTCAGATTCTGCCGGTTTTCAGACACAGCATTTCGAATGATTTCCGCAATCCGTTCTTTCGGAAAATCTTTTTGTGAAATTTTCCCCGAATCTTTATGCAACCAGTTGCTGTAATCCGTCATGACTCCCAGGGCACGCGCCGCCGACTCCGGAAATGCGTAAGCGGGAATTCGTTGTCGATGCAACTCTTCCACACCGGTCGCCACCCCTTTGACGCCCATAAAACAGCCGAGCACGGGTTTGTCGTAATCCTGGATTATTTCCGAAATACTCTTTGCCACCTGCATGGGGTCGGTGATGATAGGAGCGACGAATATAACGATCACAGCGTCAATATTGGCATCATTCAGCACATGCTGCAACGCAAATTTGAATTCATCCGGCTGCGCACCGGCGAGCAAATCCACCGGATTTTCTACGCTGGCATCGGCTACCAGACCGGATTTTAATTGCGATTTGGTTTCATCCGTCAATGGCGCAACTTCAAGTCCGTGGTTTTCACACGCATCCGCCGCCATAATTCCGGGACCGCCGGCATTTGTAATAATTGCCACTCGATTTCCTTTTGGCAACGGGACATTGGCGAAAGCCATGGCAAAATCGAACATCTCATTTATGGTGTTCGCCCGGATGATTCCGCATTGCCTGAACAATGTGTTGAACACCAAATCCTGCCCGGCCATGGCGCCGGTATGCGAGGTTGCAGCCCGTGCCCCTGACGTGGTTCTGCCCGACTTCACAACAATGATCGGTTTTTTCCGGCTCACTTTTCTGGCAAGTTCGTAAAACCGCTCCGGATCGATGAAACTTTCCAGGTACATCAAAATAACGCCGATGTTTTCATCATCCTGCCAGTATTCGAGGAGATCATTCCCGGAAATATCGACTTTATTTCCCAAAGAGATAAACATGGAAATACCCAGATTTAGTTCATGTGCATGTTCCAGGATGGTCTGTCCCAAAGCGCCGCTTTGTGATGCCATGGCAATGCGTCCGCGTTTTGAGATGGTTTCCGCAAAGGTGGCGTCCAACCGCACCAATTTTTCCGTGTTGATTACGCCCATGCAATTGGGCCCCACCAGACGCATGTTATTGTCAACGGCAATCTGTTTTATTTTTTCTTCCACCGCTTTGCCTTTTGCACCGGTCTCTTTAAACCCGGCAGTAATCACCACCATACCCTTCACGTGCGCATCTGCGCATTCCTGAACCACGGCCGGAACAAACTCTTTTCGTACGACCACCACAGCTAAATCAACCCTTTCGGGAATTGCAGAAATCGATGGATATGCTTTCACCGAATGAATGTAACTGGCTTTTGGATTAACCGGAAACACCGGTCCGTTAAAATCAAAATTCAAAAGCTTATCAAAGATTTCCCGGCCAAGGCTGCCTTTTTGGGTGGAGGCGCCGATGACCGCAACAGACTTCGGTCTGAAAATTGCATCTAATGAATGTTTCATATCTGCCTTACCTTTGTTTTCCATGTTTTCCCATATTTCAAGACACGGTAAAGTAGAAATTATTAAATTTTCGTACAAGCGAAAATATTCGTTACATTTTGAAAATTGAACATTTATTCTTATCTTCACTCATAATTATGAAACGAAGCGATGAAATCATTGCAGCCACAAAACATCCTTTTGTATGACGGTATCTGTGTTTTATGCAATCGTGCCGTACAATTCCTGATCAAAGCAGACAAAAAAGACATTCTGCAGTTTGCACCCTTGCAAGGAGACTTCGCTAAAACGGTAGACTTGCCATCGGTGGACAATCCGGAGATGCTGCAAACCGTGGTCTACCTGTCCCGTCATAAAACGGAGAAGGAACGGATCTATGTCTGCTCAGATGCAGTCCTGAATTGTCTCTTTGACCTTGGCGGATTATGGAAATCTGTGGTAATTTTCAAAATAGTGCCAAGATGCTTGCGTGATTTTATGTACCATTTCATCGCCATGCGGCGTTATTCATGGTTCGGAAAATACGACTCATGTATCCTTCCGGAAGTTGATTTTCAAGACAAATTTTTAACATAATGACGGCGTTATTTGTTGCTTCCAAAGAGATTTATATTAAATTTCCACAGTTACCGGATAAATTTGCTGGACATTTTTTCCCGAATTACAACAACAAGGAGTTACCATGACGTTTTTTAAAAAAAATCTACTCATTTTTAGCGCTTGTTTTTTCCTGTTTCATTTCACTCTGATAAAGACTTCTATCGCTCAGGATTTGCAACAGGAGGTTCAGGAAATCCAGAAAGAACTGGAAAATATTCGCGGAGAAAAATTTAAGCATCCGATCATGGTCAAAAAACAATCTCTGGCTGATTTTGGTAAGTACATTGACAAACAGATGTCTGAACAATATCCGGAAATTTATTTAAAGAACTATGGCAGGATCGTCAAAAAACTCGGTTTGTACACCGGTCCGGAAATTACGAATTACAAAGAATTAGCCAAAATGGTCGTTCAGAGTCAGGCCGCGGCATATTACGACCCGGCGACCAAAACTTTTTATGTGGTCATGCAAAATCTTCCGGATATAATGCAAAAAACCGTTTATGCGCATGAGCTCTACCACGGATTTCAGGATCAGTATTTCGATCTCAAACAGTACTATCTTTCACAAACCAAGGGAAAATTAAATGACGATGAATTGCTGGCCCGTCAAGCCGTCGTAGAAGGTGAAGCAACCTACATCATGACTCTCTGGTCATTAAAGCACATGATGGGGCAGATTCCGGATGCATCTTTTTTAGATATGTCAATTAAAATGCAGGCAAACTTAGACGTAAAGCAACTCTTAAACATGGTAAAAAGCGGTGCTGTTCCACAACTACAAAAAGGCGATATGGAAAACGCAGTAAAGGCTATGGATAATATTCCACCATTTATTCTGGAAACAATGGTGGGAGCATATTTGAAAGGACTGAATTTTATCAACGACATTCATAAAAATGGTTGGGCAAAAGTGGCCGAATTGTATCGAATTCCCCCGGCTTCCAGTGAACAAATTCTGCATCCGTCGAAATGGCTACAGCATGAAAATCCCGCCCGGATTCATTGGCAGAATTTCAGAAAAAATAAATTATTTGCGGGCTGGACATTACTGGAAAAAAATACTGTGGGAGAATTTCAGTGGCGAATCATTTTTTCAGAATTTAAAATGCAGGACGATGGTTTGCATGCAGCAGCCGGTTGGAATGGTGACCGCTTTGCAGTTTTACAGAATAAACATAATCCTGAAGATTTACTTTTGCTACTTTACACCACCTGGGATAGCGAAAAAGATGCACAGGAATTTACACAAGCGTACAAACAACTGCTTAAGCTGAAATATCCCGAGCACGACGAAACCAGTATCGTGAAAAAAACCAACAAAGATGTTTTTATTGTCGAAGGCGGTAAACCATCAGATTCGCAACAGTATTTACGCTTTATTCAACATGCTATAAAATCAAAGCAGCAATAGACCTGGCACAAAAGTGCACTCCCCGGGCAACCCTGGGAAACGCTGCTTTGCTGAAGTGCAGTGCATCATCACCCTTACCTGCGTGAACATTTCACGAAACACCGAAGAACACCGAAAAGTCGCCATTCGCCTCCTCTTGGTTATTTGGACATTGGAATTTCCATCTATCAGGCATGCATGGACTCTCTCTAAAAAGTGAGCACGGAGATATGTAGCTCAACATTATGTTGAAAAATCGAGCTACACGACATGAATGTCGTGCTACAGATTCCAAAATAAAAATTTTGGAACAAGAAATAATACTGTGGCAACGAACGATTATTCAGGTTATTGCCGTCGGTTACGATTTAATAGAGGATTTGTTTGTCCCAGTAACACCTCACGCAATTCGTCCCAATATTTATATTTGTCGACATAACTGTAATCTGTCACATATAAACCGCCCGTTTGATTAAGGGCCATTTTGAAAGCTGATTTAAATTTGCCGGCATCGTCTTTAAACTGCTCCACCAAAATGGCACCATAAATCGGGCACACCCGGTCAACCACTTCCTTCGCATTCGTTGCGCTTCCTTCGACACTCATCCACCATTCCGCACCGGCTTTTTCCGCTTCATCCATGGTAATTCTTGGGAAGAAGCAGCGCGGCACCAAAAAATCAAACAGCTCAGCAATGGCGGTTTCGTTATAGTTATCTGTTGCCCAATTATAATCAGGGTAATTGTTTTTACTGGCCCAATTCACGCCGTATTCATAGTACGTTGGGTACCAGCCGCCAACGAAATTTCCAACTGGTAATGACTGGTCAACACTTTTCACAGCCTTGGTTAATTTATCCAAAAAATCATGCATCACCTGAGACCGGAAAGCAATCCAATCCTGAAAGTACTCCCCAGGCACAATTTGCCATTGTTCTTCCAAATACTTCAATTCATACACATCCGCAGGCCACCAATTAATGGTTTGATTACCGAGATAAGCTTCGAATTTTGATTTTGCCGATTCTGAAAAATCCGCTTCAATACCATAAAAACGGGCTTTATCAAAAATAATTCCATCCACACTGTATTTACTCAAGAATTCCTTTACAACGGAAATTTCATAATTCTGGACATTATCTAAAAAAGGGTTGGCGTAAGCAATTGTACCGTACCCCCATTCCGGAAATGATTCAATTTTCGGTTCGTCTTGTTCTATCACATAGACTTTGGAACTCCACTGCGGATGATTTTGATAAATGGGACCCTGTCGTTCCTCGATATTACCTTCTGCAAATATTGAAAACACAGCATAAACTTGCAAGTTCTGTCTGCGGGCCTCAGCCAGCAGCGTTTTCATGGCATCGAACGCCAGCGGCACACGAAAATTTTTCCACTCTGCCAAACGGGGCGCTATTTTGCTTTCATAAATGACTTCTCCTGTGGATGTTTTCACTTCAATTGCAATCGCTTCAAAACCCGCATTCCTCGCCTTGTTCACCATAGAAATAATCCCGTTGCGGCTCGTGATCGTGCGCACATTCAATAACGGATCACACCATAAAACCGCGCTTTTCTCCGCAGCCAGCAGAGGAACTTTTTGCATGCTCAGCAATATTCCCAAAATTGAAAACAGTACAATATTTTTTTTCATCAAAACAAACAACTCCATAGTTTACATATTCACAAGCTGATTATCGGACACAAAAAAGCAGGCGTACATCCACCTGCTAATTTTACGGTTTTGAAAATAAATAAACAATGAATTTTTGATTTAAATTATTCTGTTTCGGTTTTCGCAAAACAGTGTATTTCCTTTTTTGATTGACGCAGTCGCGAGAAATGACCATTATTCCACCTCAACTTCATGATGTTCTTTACCGTCAAAAGAAAGGAGCGTTTTTGCTTCATCGATAATTGTTTCTAAATGCACAGGCCGCGTCCATATTTTGTGGATATTGCTTATTGTATCCTGCGCTTCATCAATTTTTAAATCAACCCCTTCATGCCGGTGGATTAAATAAAGCTCACCCCGATTTTGGTAGTTTGCATCCTCTACAAATATAAACGGCTGGCCGAAATTAGTCAGACTAAAAAGAAGTTTTTCTTTGATGATGGAAAAATCCCGATCGGAAATTTCATACATATCTGAGCGATCGTTGTAATCAAATGCAAATAACTTGTGTTTGCGGCAAAAATCAGGTGTTAAAAAAGCATCGATAAACATTAAGTCATTGTACATTTTGCGTACTTCAAATATTTTTTTTCGACCGAGACCAACATCCTTATTCCAATTTTTTCTCTCCTGTAAATCTTTACATTCGTCGTATTCTTTACCAAATTTTCCTTTATTCCATCGGTCTTCGATATCCCGGTAAAGCTCAACCCCAAGTTTATATGGATTCAGCCGACCGTTGGCAGTCATCAATGTTCCCGAATGGTGATCAGCATAGTCGATGACCTCCGAATCATTCAATATTTTTTCAGTCATCATTTTTGAATGCCAGTAGGTGGCCCAGCCTTCATTCATGATTTTCGTCTGACCCTGAGGCGTAAAATAATAGGATTCATTACGAATAATGTTCAGAATGTCTTGTTGCCATTTATCCAGCGGTGCATAATCGATTAAGAATTTCAAAATATCCCGTGTGGGTTCCTCTGGAAATTTTCGTTTCGTCAGCAGTTTTTGTTCAGCAATCAGCTTTTTTTGTTCCTCCATAAAAGCGGATGGATTGATGAACGCATCCATGTAAGACTTACTTTTGAATTTTATCGGAACTGAATCTTCAGATTCAGCTTGCGTCTCATCACTTGATCGTTTAATAAAAGGTAAATGCGGGTCGATCAAATTTTCCAGTGAAAGACAAACTTCAATAAAATCTTCTACCGGCTCTTCTCCATATTTTTCGATGATTCGCCGTACTTTTACGGCATGATTGGCCATTTCATCCATCATTTTGCGGTTGGTTTTTGAAAACCACAAATTGTTCTTAAAAAAATCACAATGGCCATAAACATGTGCCATGACCAGTTTCTGATCAACGAGTCTGTTGCTTGTCATTAAATAAGCATAGCAGGGGTCGTTGTTGATGACGAGCTCATAAATTTTTTGCAGACCAAATTCATATCCTTTCGACAATTCCTCAAACTCCATACCAAAACGCCAATGTGGATAGCGGGTTGGAAATCCTCCGTAGCTTGCAACCTCATTTAACTCATCAAACTCAACCAGTTCAAATATAGTCTCAAAAAAATCGAGATGGTAGCCTTCGGCGTATGCACGGATTTGTTCTTTAATATGTTCTAAGTTTTGAGGTAAATTCATTTAAACGACACCAGTTTAACGATGGACTCTATTTTCCTTTTCCTAAGAATAACTTTATGGATTCATAAATGCCGTCTTTGTCCGGGATTTCAGACAAAACAACTTTTTCTTCCTCTTGCAAGTGTTCATCAAGGTCACGAATGAATTGACCGCTGCCGTAAGGACTTTCAACCTGACCATAACAAAACAGATTGACTTTCGGCAGTAACTTATTGCTCAAAAGTTCCACACATTCACCTGTATCAATTTCACCCCAATTGTCACCATCGGAAAAATGGAACAAATAGATATTCCATTCGTCTGCGGGATACGACTCCCCGATAACTTTATCCGCTAATTTGTATGCAGATGAGATAATCGTCCCGCCGCTTTCACGCGTATGGTAAAATGTTTCACTATCCACTTCCCGTGCAATTGCATCATGGATAATGTACCGGGTTTCGATATTTTTATACTGGAAATTAAGCCATGTGTCGATCCAGAAAGATTCCATACGCACGATTTCTTTTTGCTCGTCACCCATAGAGCCGGAAACATCCATCATATAAATAATGACAGCATTACTTTCCGGTAAGTTGGTTTCTTTCCAGGTGCGATAACGCTTATCTTCACGAATGGGAATGATAATGGGATTCAGAGGATTATAGGTTTGATTAATGATTTGCCGCTTTAGTGCCTCGCGGTACGTTCGCTTAAAATGACGTAAAGATTCCGGTCCTGTGGTGCTGACTCCCTTGTACTTATCTTTCACCGATGTAATGTTTTTCTTACCCTTCGGTTGAATGTTAGGTAATTCTAATTCTTCACCCATCAGTTTTGCCAATTCTTCAATGGAAATATCCACTTCCAGAATATGCCTGCCAGGGGCTTCGCCGGCTCCGGGAATGATCCCTTCATCGCCCTTGCCAACGGGTGTGCCAACCGCGCCTTCCCCCTGACCAACACCACCGGATTTTCGGGTATCAAAACGAAAGCGGGGAATGTTTATCTGGTGAATCGGGATGCTGACAAAATCCTTACCCTTTTTCCCAATCAATTCACCGCGCGTGATGTACTTCTTTAAATTTTTCTTTACTTTGCCGCGAATGATATGGCGAAAGCGCGCCTGATCTCTGTCGATTCTCTTTACCATTGTCGTGAACCACGGATTTATTTTAAGGACTCTTTGATGTCGCCTCTGGCAAAAATACTCGCCACATAGTTTAAAACATCTGTGGCGCTTTCATCATTATAACCGAAATACTTTTTCATCCGTGATTTCACCACGTCAATTTTTTCCTGTGTTTCTTTATCGATGACATTGGAAATGAGTGATGTCAGTTTTATGGTATCTTTTTGATCCTCGAACAGTTTCAGCTCAAGTGCTTTCTGTAAACGTTCATTAGACCGGTAATCAAACGATTTCCCTTCTAAGGCCAAAGCCCCGATATAGTTCATAATTTCGCGTCTGAAATCATCTTTGCGACTTTCCGGAATATCGATTTTTTGTTCGATAGACCGCATTAAACGTTCATCCGGTTCTTCATTCTCACCAGTGTACTTATTCTTCACTTTTTCTTTTTGTGTATAGGCTTTTAAATTGTCAATATAATTTCCGCACAGACGTTTCAGGGCCTCCTCATCTGCTGCAATGGCCCTTTGTACTTCCGACTTTACAATATCGGAGTATTCCTCCTTTACCACACTTAGAAGTTCCCTAACACGTTTACGCTGCTCTTCATTTGTAATCAAAGAATGATGCCGCAGTCCCTCTTCTAACTCTTTCATCACCATAAATGGGTTAATGCAGGTACTCGCTTCATCGCTCACCAGCGCGTTGGAAATTTTGTCCTGTATGTATCTTGGAGAAATACCATCCATCCCTTCACGGACGGACTCCATTCTGAGTTCCTTAATATTATCTTCCGTAAACCCCGGTAAACTTTTTCCGTCGTAGAGCTTTAATTTTTGCATCAGCGTTAGCTGTGCTTTTTTGGGCTCTTCTAATCTCGTCAAAACCGCCCACATGGCAGCGGTTTCAATGGTGTGAGGTGCAATGTGCTTGCCTTTGATTTTGTCCGGATTGAAATCCTTTTCGTAAATTTTGATTTCATCCCCTAATTTCGTGATATACGGAATGTCAATTTTCACCGTTCGGTCGCGCAACGCTTCCATAAATTCATTCGACTGTAACTTCCTGTACTCCGGCTCATTTGTGTGCCCGATAATGACTTCATCGATGTCAGTTTGTGCAAATTTCTTAGGCTTTATTTTGTGTTCCTGAGATGCTCCCAACAAATCATAGAGAAAAGCTACATCTAATTTTAATACTTCAATAAATTCAACTAACCCACGATTGGCAATATTGAGTTCTCCATCAAAATTAAACGCCCTCGGATCAGAATCTGATCCGTACAGTGCAATTTTTCGATAATTGATATCACCGGTGAGTTCCGTTGAATCCTGATTTTTTTCATCTTTTGGTTGAAATGTCCCTACGCCAACCCGATCTTTTTCAGACAAAATAAGGCGGTGGACTTTGATGTCCTGAATAATCCTCGTCCAATCACCATCATATTTAATACTTTTCTCACGATAGGTTTGGCGACAGAACGGATTTAGTTCGCCTTCTATTCTCACAGTATCTTCGTCTGAATTCCCTTTGTTCAGTTCAGCGAGAACCTGAGCCCGAAATTCTTCCGGAATAAGCTTCAACGGTTCTTCATGCATGGGGCTGTCTTCCCAACATTCTTTTCCGTCTTCTCCCTCGACTTTCCAAGAGTATGTATATAACGCCCCCTCTTCCGTTTTCGAGTACGCCTCAAGCCCTTTTTTCAGTAAACGCACAATCGTACTTTTTGCACTACCTACAGGACCATGCAGCAAGAACACCCGTTTTTCCGTGCCATAGCCCTTTGCAGCGGACTTTATCAAATTCACAAATTTTGAAAGTGGCTTTACAAGCCCGAAAACAGCATCTTTTCCATTGTCAATGGGATCATCGAAGAATTTATATTTTACAATTTTCTCATTGTGTTCATTGTACTCTTCCGTTCCGTATGAAACAATCATATCGTATAAACGCTGAAATGCGTTTCTCGTCACCCGCGGATTTTTCTTAACGATTTCGAGATAATCTGTAAAAGTACCCTCCCAGTTTAGTTGATGGTAGATGTCAACATTCTGTAAATTTTTTATGATGGAAATAATGCTATTATCTGAAGAGGAAGAAGCCGACTTGAGGGATTGTTCTTTTGCGCTCATATTATGCACCTCCATTAGCTATGAGGATTTAATACTTGGAAAAAGGTTTTAATAAAGGTATTTACAAATTTTATGCCAACACAAAACAATTTTAACTTTTAAAGAACTTACAGCGACGCAAGACTCATCTCCATAAACCTTTTCCTGTACGATGCTGAGACAATTCATGAATTGCCTTTTAAATTAAGAATGCCGAAACAAGGTATTTTTATTTCGACATTCTTTCAATGAACAAAAGAAATTTTCACATCTATTAAAATTCCGCTTGTACTAAACCCGCCACGTCACTTTTTCAACTTCGCTGTATCTGATTAAAAATCATTGTTTCTATTCTAACTCATTTTGACGAATTGAGTTCCTATTTTTTGAGTGGCCGCATGTTTTATTTGACAAATATGGCACAGTTTGTTACTTTGTTAACGAATTTGTCTTTCACCTCAAAAATCTGATATTTATACATGTTTGCAAAAGTTTTAAGCGCTGCGGTTCTTGGTATCGACGCCTATATTGTAGATGTTGAAGCCCACATTGAGCGCCAACTGCCAAAATTTACAATTGTCGGACTACCCGAGGGTGCGGTTAAGGAATCTAAAGAACGCGTGAATGGCGCCATTAAAAACTCCAATTTTAAATTCCCCGAAAAAAGGATTACCATCAACTTAGCTCCCGCAGATATCAAAAAAGAAGGTTCCGGTTTCGACTTACCTATCGCGATGGGGATACTTACCGCGTTAGGGCATGTAAACCCGGAGTTGCTACAAAAATACTTAATTTTAGGTGAATTATCTTTAGATGGAACGCTCCGCCCCGTTAAGGGTGTTTTACCTATAACCATGGCCGCACAAAAGGCCGGGGTAAAAGGTATAATCCTCCCTCTGGAAAATGCAAAGGAAGCGGCAATTTCGAAAAAGGTTGATGTGTATCCCATGTCGTCACTAAAGGAAACCGTCGACTTTTTCAATCATAAATCTCAGCCAAAAAGTTATGAGGTCAATATTGAAGAAGTGTTTTTAAATAGTCGCCATTATAAATTGGATTTTTCAGATGTTAAAGGCCAGGAACATGTAAAACGAGCTTTGGAAGTTGCAGCCGCAGGCGGTCATAACATTCTCATGGTGGGGCCTCCCGGGTCGGGAAAAACGATGCTGGCCAAACGATTTCCCACAATCCTTCCCGACCTCACCTTAGAAGAAGCCCTGGAAACGACTAAAATTCACTCAGTGGCCGGTTTGTTACCAGCGGATACCGCATTAATTGCGACCAGACCGTTCAGGTCTCCGCACCACACAATTAGCGACGCCGGTTTAATTGGCGGGGGGCATGTGCCAAAACCCGGAGAAGTCAGCCTTGCGAACCACGGCGTTTTGTTTTTAGACGAACTTCCAGAATTCAAGAAAAACGTACTGGAAGTGATGCGCCAGCCATTGGAGGACGGTAAAGTCACTATTTCCAGAGCAGCACTTTCTCTCACCTATCCCGCTGAATTCATGTTAGCCGCTGCCATGAACCCATGTCCATGCGGCTTTCATACCGACCCGAACAATGAATGTTCATGCACCCCGCCGCAAATTCAAAAATACTTGGCCCGAATTTCAGGGCCGTTGTTAGACCGCATTGACATTCAAATTGAAGTACCAGCGGTGCGTTATAAAGAACTTTCCAGTGAGATTAACGGAGAAAGTTCAGATTCAATCAGAAGAAGAGTGAAACATGCACGGCTAATCCAACAAAACCGCTTTAATGCCATACCACATTTGTTTAATAATGCCCGTATGGAATCGAAGGAAATCAGGCAATATTGTAAGATTGATTCCACCGGTGAAGAACTCTTAAAGATGGCCATTACAAAATTAGGGTTATCTGCACGTGCCTACGACCGCATATTAAAGGTTTCGAGAACCATTGCTGATATCGAAGGCGCAGCGGACATCCGTCCCGAATTTGTCAGTGAAGCAATACAATATCGTAGTTTAGACAGAGTGTTTGGAGTGGCTTATTGAGAGAACATTCAGGGGAAATCAGTCCTCATCAATATTTATAACACTTCAAAATAAAAATCCCTGAAATTCTGTGTGGAGATCAAAGAACCGCGTTAGACACGGTGGGCACCGCCTGTTCGCTTTTTGCGTCCACTTACTTCGATATGAAGTTGAGGCATGCAATACACGCCCAGAGCTAAGCTCCCAATATTTAGTTATTCGCTCTTTGATTTAACCACACGATGAAATATCAGGGATCGCGTATTGGTAGTGTAACAAAATTCATCAAAAAAGTCAAGAACAAAAACAGCTTCTGTTTTTATTTTTCGGCTGTTGTGCAAGAAATATTAACGGCTTCATTTTTTTGACCTGAATTAAACATCTGTTAAATTATGTTGATTTTCACTATGTGAATGACTAAGTTGTTTTGTGGCCTTTACCCAATGAAGATTTGTTTACAAACATTTTTGAACAAGGTATTCCGATCATGTTCAACATTGAGTCTATTGGTAAATTCCTCATTCTCCTGGGAATCATTCTTTTAGGCGTTGGACTTCTACTAATCTCAATCAAGCATATTCCTTTTTTGGGGAAATTACCCGGAGATATTTTGATCAAGAAAAAGAATGTTACTATCTTTTTCCCTCTAACGACGTCTATTTTAATAAGTATTATTTTATCTCTCGTTTTTTATTTCTTTAACAAAAAATAAATATGAATACCAGAACGTCGTCAAGTCGTCATTTCCAAACAATTGTTGTCATTGCCACATTTTTAATGTCTTTTGCTGTTTATGCAAAGCCGTTTACATCCGAGAAAAATGCGCCTGAGAAGACGGTACATGTCATTCAAGTTGAAAGTATTATCACCCCGGTTTCTTCAGAGTTTATTACCAGATCCATTGATAAGGCTGAAGCCTCCGGCGCACATGCACTCATTATCGAACTCGATACACCGGGAGGATTGTTAGAGTCAACGAGGCAAATTACAAAACGATTTCTGGCCGCTAAAATTCCGATCATCATATATGTCGCGCCACAAGGGGCAAGAGCTGCTTCAGCAGGCGTCTTTATTACCTATGCCTCCCACATTGCAGCCATGTCGCCAAGCACCAATATCGGCGCTGCGCATCCGGTAAATATCGGTGGCGGTGCTGACACAACATCGGTGATGGGAGATAAAATAACCAACGATGCGGTGGCGCAAATTAAAGCATTAGCAGAAAAGCGCGGCCGCAATGCCGAATGGGCTGAAAAAGCGGTCCGTGAAAGTGTTTCCATTACCGAAAAAGAAGCCTTAAAGCTGAATGTTATCAACTTTATTTCTCCTTCAGTCGATAGCCTGCTGCAACAGATAAACGGATTAACTGTGAATGTTTCCACCGGCAAATATACGTTAGACACAAAAAATGTTACGATTGTTTACCGAAAAATGAATTTTCGTTACAAAATTCTTGAAAAAATTTCGAATCCGAATGTAGCGTATATTTTGATGATGCTTGGAATTTATGGACTGTTCTTCGAACTATCGAACCCCGGATCAATTTTTCCTGGCGTTGTCGGTGCGATCTTTCTCATCCTTGCCTTTTTTTCATTACAGACACTGCCAGTAAATTATGCGGGGTTGCTCCTCATCTTGTTGGCGATTGTTTTATTTATACTTGAAGTTAAAATAACCAGTTACGGACTCTTAACCATCGGAGGCATTATCTCCATGCTGCTCGGTTCTTTAATGCTGATCAAACAACCACCGGACAATTTTATGCCGGTTTTATCCATTTCGCTGAATTTGATTGTCACGGTTGTTCTGTTTACGGCTGCATTTTTTGTTTTTGCATTTAGTCTGGCATTTAAAACCTATCGGACGAAAGTAACCACCGGCAAACAGGGGCTTATCGGTGAAACCGGTGTCGCCTACACCAACATTTCGCCGGAAGGAACCGTAAAGATACATGGTGAAATTTGGAAAGCAGTAAGTGAAGATTCGATTAAATCGGGTGACAAGATTGAAGTCATCGCAATTGATCACCTTGTTTTAAAGGTAAAAAAAGTCACTCAGTAAAAAGGAGGAAATTCCATGCCAGTTGTAGGATTATTTCTTATTCTTTTAATCATGTTCATGGTCAGTGCTGTACGGGTTTTGCGCGAGTACGAACGGGGAGTTATCTTCCGACTCGGAAGATTAGTTGGTGCAAAGGGCCCCGGACTCATCATTCTTGTACCACTCATCGATCGTATGGTTAAAGTCAGTTTAAGAACAGTAGCAATGGACATTCCAGCGCAGGATGTCATTACCAAAGATAATGTTTCAGTCAAAGTAAATGCTGTTTTATACTTCAGAGTCCTGGACCCGTCAAAAGCGATCATTGAAGTGGAAGATTACTTGTACGCCACATCCCAACTTGCACAAACCACGTTAAGAAGTGTTCTCGGTGGGCATGAATTAGATGAGATGCTATCATCGAGAGACAAAATCAATGCCGATCTGCAGGAAATTATCGATAATCACAGCGATCCGTGGGGCATTAAAGTCAGCCTCGTTGAAATTAAGCATGTAGATTTGCCACAGGAAATGCAGCGTGCAATCGCAAGACAAGCTGAAGCAGAGCGTGAACGACGAGCAAAAATCATCCACGCAACGGGAGAATTCCAGGCATCCGAAAAACTGAAAGATGCTGCAAAAATAATCAGTGAATATCCTCAGGCATTGCAATTGCGTTTTCTGCAAACCTTAACGGAAGTTGCTGCTGAGAATAATTCGACAATCGTTTTTCCATTGCCCATTGATATGTTTAAACACTTCTTCGAAGATAAGAAGAGTAAATAAACTCCAGCTCCGGCTAAAAGTCTCGTTTGATGGATATTAAAGATAAACTACGCCAACTGGATTCTCTTTCGCACCAGAAAACGATGTCGATGGGACAACGGGTCACGTCTCCAACCTCTAATATCGAGCAGGTTGTGGCAGGAAAATCGGTCGAAAATGAATTCGGCTCATTTTATCTTATGGAGACAGTATTCCCGGCAGAATACCATCATGGCGATATTCGCATTTCTGATCTTTTAGAGCAGTCATCTGTTCACCTTCCGATCATAGGTAAAAATTCCGACTTCAATAAAGTCGATCTTTCAAGGCTTCTTTTTATTGATACTGAAACCACGGGACTTTCAGGCGGTGCCGGTACTTGCGCCTTTCTCGTCGGCATAGGATTTTTCGCGGAACGGCAATTCCGTGTTTTACAATATTTCATGAATGACTTTCATGAAGAAGCTGCAGTGCTGTATGAAATAAATCAACTTGTACCGAAGTTTGAATGTCTGGTGAGTTACAACGGTAAGTCATTCGATCTGCCGCTTTTGATTTCCAGAAACGTCTTTCAGAGCATGAAACCGCCTTTTGCAAAGATGCTGCATTTCGACCTGCTGCATTCAGTACGCCGGCTCTGGAAACACCGGTTAGCGGAATGTTCCTTGTTAAATACCGAGTATCAAATTGCACATTTCACCAGAACGTCTGAGGACATTCCGGGTTTTCTGATTCCACAAACCTATTTTCATTATTTGCGGCATAAAGATGCCGTTCCGCTAAAGCCGATATTCTATCACAATCGGCAGGACATTGTGGCCATGGCAGCATTGTTATGCAAAGCATTGGCAACCGTGTCAAATCCACACGAAACGTGTGAACACGCCTTCGACATTCTCGCTTTAGGGCAGTTGCTGGAAAATGCAAACAGGTATGATGAATCCATCCAGTTGTATGAAGCTTATTTGCGGGCAAACAAAACAAGCCATTTCAATAGCAGATTCCTGTTTAAAATTGCATTCAATTACAAAAAAATGGGAAACTTTCCGGAAGCAGCAAAAATCTGGCAAGAATGCATCCAAAATAGCCAGTTTCACCCTGTTCCCTATATCGAGTTAGCAAAATATTTTGAACACAAAAAAAAGGATCTGGAAAAAGCAAAAAATCTCGTTAGTAAAGGTCTGGCAGAAATGTCCATTTTGCAGCAATTAAACCTTAAACCGGAATGGATTGACTACAAAAGAGATTTGTACCACAGGTTTACTCGTTTAGATAGAAAGGCTCATCTCAAAACATAAAAACTTAGAATTTTCTCAGGAACCCTCATAGCTACTGTTTGGCATGCTAAAGATTCCACCCTTTACCGGAATTGGCTGGGGCGGTAAAAATCTCAACGCAGCGACACCCAAACCACCTCCCTACCTTGTCCAATTCCTTTTTGATTGTAAAGGAATGTTTAATTCCGTAAATCTGTTTTTTTTTATCTGCACATTTTGAATCACTTTATTTTGATACCCCTCACTGCTAATTTGTATGGTGTATTTACCGGGATTTAATAGTTGGTAAAAGGCACCATACTTTTTGTCTGTTTTTTTCGGATTTACGTAGTCAGCTTGTAATTGCAGGATATTAATTTCTGCAAAGATGGGACGTCTTGAATCACTATCATAAACCAAACCTTTGACACCCGTTTGTAAGAGTCTGTTCAACAGAAAAAAAGCACCTTTGCGTTGCTGCTGTAATATAAAAGGCACATCATCACTTTTGGGAATATATTCTCTCCCAACCTCCACAATGTAATCGATTGTGCGTGTATAACTGTACATCCAGTTTGAACTCTGCCCGATTTTGCCATCCAGAGGTAGAATCATATAATGCCCATTCTTTGAACTCAGAGACATCGTTTGCGCTAACTTATTTGCGGTATCCAAAATTAATTCAATATCCGGAGGCTGGAAATAATTTCCCCACGGATACAAAACAGATTCTCCATAACTGTGATAAGAAATTCCCAACACAAAATTTTCACGTTGCACCAGATGCCGGATAGCTTGTGTTTCATTTTCGGAAAATGGCTGCTCTCCACGATAAAACCAGCTATTGGAATCCTCGTCGCCATCCTGCCAATTGAAATCATAATTGCGGTTAAGGTCGACGCCGTCATCTGCTGTACGAAACTGACCATCGTCATTATTATCATGAAGATTTTTCCGCCACCAGGGAAATCCGATATCATGCTCAAAAATATATTTATACCCATCCGGGTTGAGCACCGGGACGATCCAGATTTCCATGGCATCAAGCCAGCGGGTTATATCCCGGTTTTTATAATAATTTTTGCACATCATGGTTAATAAATCAAGACAAACATTTGCTCCAATCAATTCTCTGGCATGATGTAACCCCTGAAATAATATGGTTGGTTCATTCTCATCGGTTTGCACATTATCTGAAACCTTTGCAGCCCAAATGGGTAATCCTAATGTGGTAGAAACACCGATTTTTTCTATGTGGACGATGCCAGGAAACCGCGTTTGTAAAGCAAACAATTTGTTTTCAATTTGCTCATAAGGAAGATAGGCATCAGGTAAAGATTGATTTTGTTTGTGTTCAGGGAGCACCGTCACCCAAAGCCCCTCATGTTTTAAACTTTGTACATCATTCTGGGTCACGAGCGTGTCAACAAACGGCACTCGAGAATGTTTCTGGAACCGGATGTTGTTCTGTCGCAATGTCTCCATATCATGAGCATTCGAGATATAAATTCTAATTGTGACCAACGGACTGTTTTCCTCAGCCCAAATTTCGCCACACCAAAACAACATGAAAAGAAATGTTAAGGTCAGCAATAAGACGGATTTTACACTGCATGCTTTGCTGGTAGTCATGTAAAATATCCAAAGGTTGATAAAAAAAAGATTTATCTGTCATCCTTTTTTAGATAACAAAATAAATCTTTAAATTATTTTTGAATTTTTGGAAATAGTTTCAGTGTTTACAAAGCACGTAAAAAGTCGACGGAATAATTGGCAAAATCAGCAAGCGGTGCCCAATAGATACCAAGTACAAGTGTGGGCACAACAAGAATGACAATTAAAACAATATAAAAAGGAGAAATACGTAAAGCAGTAGTTTCTTTTTTTCCCTTCTCCAATTTTTCGAAGAACATGGCTTTCAAAACCCGGGCATAGTAATAAACTGAAATGACACTGTTAAGGATTCCGACAACCGCTAACCAATAAAATGAAGGACCGGCTTTAACAACCGCGGCAAACAAATAAAATTTCCCAACAAACCCCGACGTCGGCGGAATACCTGCCAAGGCAAACAAGAACACCCCCATAGCCAATGCAGGAATTGGAGCGCTATAGCCCAATCCCTTGTAATCTTCAATATCCTCGCTGCCAATGACATCATGAAAAATCATGACGACCAGAAACGCCCCTAAATTCATTAAATAATAAATGAACAGATAGAACATGGATGCATAAATGCCTTGTTCCGACAGGAGGACCGTTCCCATCAAAATATAGCCTGCATGAGCAATGCTTGAATAAGCTAACAGTCGTTTAATATTTTTTTGCACGATGGCTACTAAATTACCCAGAGTCATAGTTGCAGCAGCTATTACGGCTAAAATCTGACCCCAATCAATACTGGAAACGAACGTCCATTCTGTAATTCCATTGCCATTTCCGGAAGCAAGCGCAACATTGAAAAATCGAATCAAAACCGCAAAACCAGCGGCTTTTGGGCCAACAGACAAAAAAGCAGTAACCGGAGTCGGCGCACCCTCGTAAACATCGGGCGCCCAAAAATGAAAGGGAACTGAGGCTATTTTGTAACCAAACCCGGCTAAAATCAAAATTACAGATACGAGCAGGGCTAAATCATTAGATGCCGCCCCCGCCAAAACATTTCTGATTTCATAAATATTTAATGACCCGGTTAATCCGTAAAGTATCGACATGCCATAGAGCATCAAACCAGAAGAGAAAGCCCCATAAATTGCATATTTCAAACCGGCCTCGCTTGATCTTCTACGGGTTTTCAGATAGGTAGCGAGGACAAATGAAACAATACTCACAAATTCAATTGCGATATAAATTGTAATCAGATTTGTCGCTGAGGCCATCAAAGACATACCGAGCGTTAAAGCCGCGATAAGCGTGAAATACTCTCCAACCGGCCTACCGGCCAGCTCCACAGATGTGAAAGACAGGAGAATTACAAGAATGGCTGTTCCTAAAAACACGACTTTAAAATAAAGTGAAAACGGATCGACGACCAACATGTCATTAAAAATTGATCGATTTCCCAGATCATACTGCTGCAAAATCGCGATGAAAGCAACAACCAACCCGGCTAATGCTATAAATGCATTGTATGGAGATTTATCCCTTTTCAAAAACAAATCTGAGATAATCAGCAAGCAGACTAAACTTGCTAAAATTATTTCAGGTAAAAAATAAGTTAGGCTATTTAGATTATTTTGTATAATTCCAGAGTAATCCATTGTTTACTTTCTTAATATAATCCTAATAATGTCGGAGCATTAGATGCCTTCACAATTTCAACCAGATGATTTAATGACGGCTTAATTAAGTCCAGTAACGGCGCCGGATAGACACCTAAAATAATAATAATTATGCCCAGCGGAACTAACGTAAATAACTCTCTCCCGTTTATATCCGGTAGATCTGCATATTTCGGATTCAACTCGCCCAGAAACATTCTCTGGAAAGTCCAAAGCAAATAGCCCGCTGTAAGTACGATACCTAGCGTAGAAATGATGGTAATAATCTCTAAATTAAACGTTTTTGAACCGAAAGCGCCAAGAAAAGAGAATGCCTCGCTGATAAAGCTGGACAATCCAGGTAACCCCAAGGCACCGAAAAAGGCTACGCTCATGACGGCGGCGTAGACAGGCATCCGCACAGCAAGGCCTCCGAAACCGTCAATTTGCCGGTGATGTGCTCTATCATAAATAACCCCTACCAACAGGAAAAGCATGGCTGTGCCGGTTCCATGGTTGAACATTTGCATGACCGCGCCATTCATCCCCAGTGCGGTTAAGCCAGACATACCGAGCAGCACAATTCCCATGTGACTTATACTGGAATATGCCACGAGCTTTTTCAAATCCTTTTGTGCCATCGCACAAAGTGCGCCGTAAATAATGTTAATTGCCCCTAAAATCGCTAAACCGTACGCGAAGTATTTCCATTTCATCGCATCCGGTAACATTGGGAAGCTAATCCTTAACATACCATACGTTCCCATCTTCAGCAGGACGCCGGCAAGAATAACACTGATAGCTGTTGGCGCTTCCACGTGCGCATCCGGTAGCCATGTATGAAACGGGAAAACCGGAACCTTGATAGCAAATCCAATAAACAATGCCCCGTAAATAAGTAATCGGATGGTGAAATTGTTCAGCACCCCACCGTGATTCGCTTGATCCATCATGTGCAACATATTAAAGGTATGACCCCCCGTTACCGGATCCTGGACGTTGAAATAAAAAATCAACATGGCGATGAGCATGAAAATACTACCGAACAACGTATATAAAAAGAATTTAATTGCAGCATAGGGACCGCCACGAACCATGCCGTCGGGATCTTTTCTCGCAGGTGCACCCCAAATACCGATCAA
Source organism: uncultured Calditrichaceae bacterium (assembly GCA_964455375.1). Classification (GTDB taxonomy): domain Bacteria; phylum Zhuqueibacterota; class Zhuqueibacteria; order Oceanimicrobiales; family Oceanimicrobiaceae; genus CAYVXE01. The sequence continues at coordinate 22,228 of CAYVXE010000002.1, read as the reverse complement.
AAAGTACATGGGTAGAAGCATGACTTCCCAGAATACATAGAACATGAAAAAATCCAGAGAACAAAACACACCCATCATTGCAGTATCCAGCAGGAGAAACATCGCAAAATAGCCTTTGACACTTTTTTCAATTCCCCAGGATGCGAAAATACAAATAAAGGACAAAAATGCAGTTAACAGCACCATTGACACACTTAATCCATCAATCCCCATGAAATAATCGATATTAAATGAAGGGATCCATTCATAATGCTCTGTAAACTGCATGGCAGCGGTATTGGTATCAAAGTGCATGTAAATCCAGACAGCCAACGCCAATTGTAAGCCGGTAAAAATAGCTGCAATAATCCGAATTGGATTTTTACTGTCTTTAGGAAGAAATAAAATCAGCAAAATACCAATAACAGGTAAAAATGTTATCCACGTTAAGACATGACTCATTTATGCAAGTTCCTTTCGTTAAAACAAATTAAAACTGCTGCATAATAAAAAGTAAAATTATAGCAAACAAGGTCATCAAAATGTAATTTTGCACTTTTCCGGTTTGCACTTCACGTAATTGAGCCCCAAATTTCCAGATGGTATTACCGACAAAATTAACAATACCATCAATAAATTTGAGATCAAAAAGGCCGTTGACAAGTGATAAACGGGTGGTCATCCGTGCGACAGCATTCACAAAGCCGTCAATCACTTTAGCATCAAACAAAGCAGATAAACGGCTGAATGCAAGAGTTCCACCGATAAATGTCGCCTGATAGATTTCATCGAAATAGTATTTATTCCAGAGTAAATTGTAGATCGGTTTCAGACGCTGACCCCATATTTCAGCAGAAATTTTCTTCCAGTAATAAATAATGGCTGCTAACAGTATCCCCGACAGAGCCACCGGAATGGATGTGACCATAGCAATAAAATGCGCCGAGTGTGCAAGCTTCTGGTTTTCAACTTTTAATGATTCCACGGCGGTGGTCGCAAAGGATGCTAATTCCGGTTTTTCAAGCAAATGTTCAACCCAACCCCACCACATGGGGCCAATTGATAGCGCAGCTAACACCATTAATGGCACCGTCATGGTCCATGGTGACTCATGCGCATGATCGTATTTTTCTTTATCCTTAGGTTCACCAAAGAACGTCATGAAAATCAAACGGAACATATAAAATGCTGTGATACCGGCAGATAACAACATGATGACGAATATGACCAAATGTGCCGGATGCTCCATACCAAATAGTAAGGAAGATATCAAGATTTCATCCTTACTGAAGAATCCCGAAAATGGCGGCACTCCGGATAGGGCAAGGGTAGCGATCAAAAATGTCCAGAAAGTAATGGGCATTTTTTTTCGTAATCCACCCATATCATCCATATTCTGTGAATGAACGGCATGAATCACACTTCCGGAACCCAGGAACAAACAGGCTTTAAAAAAAGCATGTGTCATGAGGTGAAAAATCCCGGCAGTTGGAGTTCCAGTACCTAAGGCAACCATCATATAGCCTAACTGGCTTATCGTTGAGTAGGCAAGCACCCGTTTGATATCCTTCTGAACAATGGCAATAGTCGCTCCTAAAAATGCCGTGATTGTACCAATGTAGGCGATAAATAATAATGCATCGGGTGTAAAGAAAACGAATGTACGGCCAACCATATAAACGCCAGCTGCAACCATTGTGGCAGCGTGAATTAATGCACTAACCGGTGTTGGGCCTTCCATTGCATCCGGGAGCCACACATGCAGCGGGAACTGCGCAGACTTACCGATTGCACCTAAAAAAAGCAATATCCCGGCAATTGTCAGTAACCTTCCGGATAGATGACCATCGGCAACACCCGTAAAAACTTCCCGAAAATTAAATGTCCCAAGCGTAGTAAAGATAATTAAAATTGCGACCAGCATTCCCACATCGCCAATACGGTTCGTAATAAACGCTTTTTTACCGGCATTGGCGGCAGAATCTTTTTCAAACCAAAACCCAATCAGTAAATAGGAGCACAGACCGACTAATTCCCAAAAAATATAGATACCAAAAAAATTATCAACCAAAACAAGGCCGAGCATCGAAAATGAAAAGAGAGACAAAAAAGCAAAATACCGACTGTAACGTTCGTCTCCATGCATATATCCAAACGAATACAAATGAACAAACGAACTTACCGTCGTCACCACCACAAGCATGATAGCAGTCAAATTGTCGATTAAAATTCCAAAGGTAATATTCACCTGACCGAAACTAAACCACGTCCAACTGGCCTGGGCTAATATGTTATTAGGCTCATACTGCGATAAAGCTTTGATAAATATTGCAATGGACATGAATAGAGCAATGAACATCACACCCGTTGGTAACCATGCACCCTGTCTTGGTAAACGCTTACCAAAAAATATTTGGATGGTGAAAGCAAAAAGTGGTAATAGTAAGATAATTATTGCATTCGTAATCATAAAAGTACTTTTCTAATTTAGAATATTTAACCGGCTAAGGAATCTGCTTCATCGAGATCTATGGATTTAAGACGCTCATATAAATTAAGCACAATTGCCAACGCTACTGCGGCAGCGGCAGCAGCGGCTACGATAACAAAAATAGCAAAGATTTGACCATCCAAGTCATTATCCGTAAACCGGGCAAAAGCAATAAAATTTATGTTTGCAGCATTAATGATCAACTCAATGCCCATCAAGACAATTACCGCATTTCGTTTCGTGATAACAGCAAATAAACCTAAACAAAACAAAATTGCACTCAATGTTAAAAAATGTGCTAAACCGATGGTCATTGGACTCTTTCCTTCCTGGCAATATAGGCAGCACCTACCAAAGCAATTAGCAATAATACAGATACAATTTCGAACGGAATAAGGTAATCGGTCATGAGTAAGGTACCGATTTTTTCTACGGTCGGGTTAAACTCTTTTGCAGCAGTTCTTAAAGGCCAGACTGTTTTGTTTATCACCCGAAAGAAAATAATGAAAATCCCACCAACAACGATAAAAGCAGGGATTTTATGCAAGGTACCGGCCTCTAATTGAACGCCGCCAATTTTATGTGACAACATCACGCCAAATAACAACAGGACAAGAATGCCACCAACATATATCATTATCTGTACAATCGCTAAAAAATCCGCAGCCAAAAGCACATAAATTCCTGCCACGCCAAAAAATGCAAACAACAAACCCACAGCCGAATAAATAACGTTCTTTGAGAATACCATAAGCGCCGCTGAGGCAACAGAAATAAAAGCGAACAGCCAAAAAATTAAATCATAAAATCCCATATAAACATTCTCTTAAAATATCATGTAAAATCCGACCCCGATCATACACAAAAAAGCAAACGGTGTCAGCACTTTCCAGGATGTGTACATCAATTGATCCACGCGGACTCGCGGCAACGTCCAACGCAGCCATATTTGAATAAAGATCAAAGAAAACGATTTAACAAAAAGCCAAAAGATTGAAAAGATTCCGTAATTCAGAAAATCACCGAATGGACTGGACCAACCGCCTAAAAATAAGGTTGACGCAATAACTGCCACGAGGAACATATTTGCATATTCGGCCAAAAAGAAAATTGCCCATTTCATACCACTGTATTCTGTATGAAAGCCAGCAACAATTTCTGATTCCGCTTCCGGTAAATCGAATGGCGCCCGGTTCAATTCTGCTAAAGAGGCAGTAAAGAAGATAATGAATGCTATCAGGTTGAACGGAAAAGATTTCCAAATCAACCAATGCAGAATACCGCCGTTTTGAAACTGCACAATATCTCCGAGATTCAGGGAACCAACGGCCATGATCACAACCAGAATTGACAACGATGCAGGGATTTCAAAACTCACAATTTGTGCCGCTGAACGCATACCGCCAAGAAGCGACCATTTGTTATTGGACGCCCACCCGGCCAAAATAATCCCGATAACCACAAACGATGAAATTGCGACGACATAAAATATGCCCACATTTAAATTGCTTAAAACAAGGGTTTCCGAAAAAGGCAGGACAACAAAAGCCGCAATGGTAGCAGAAAACACAATGAATGGAGCAAGCAGGTGGAGTTTTTTATCCGCAGCAGCAGGGACAATATCTTCTTTGAGCAAGAGCTTTAACGCATCAGCGAGGGTCTGAATGACCCCATGCCACCCAACATGCATGGGACCTAAACGATCCTGCATGTGGGCTGATATTTTTCTTTCCAGATAAACACCGATAAGCGCCAATAAAGCCGCAAGAACCGTGATCCCTACTGCACCAGCAAACATCAGTAATATGGTTAAAATTGTATCCGGTATTTTATCTGGAAAAGTCTGAAAGATTGTCACATAAATATTTAAGACTGGCATTCCTTAGTATGGTATCCTTTCCCCTCCTAATGCGAGGCTAATAAACGATAAACCGTGTTCGCGATCACTAAAACATCTCCTGTGCCGGGACCTCTTCCGGTTTGTCCCATTCTAAATCACCTTTCGCCCAAACGTAAGCCAAACCAACAAGCAACATAAAAACAAACACCATCATTTCGATAAAAGAAAAAACACCGAGATTTTTAAATACAACAGCCCATGGAAAGAGAAAGACAATTTCAACATCAAAAATCAGGAAAGCTAACGCGATGACGTAAAAACGAATATTGAATTGAATCCAGGAATCTCCTTCGGCGATTTCTCCACACTCGTAAGTACTTAACTTTACAGGGTTGGGATTACGGGGCTGAATGAAGCGTGATAACAGAAAATTAAACCCGACGAACAGGACACTGAACAGGATAAAAATTAAAACGCTAGCAAAATTAATAAGCATCTGATTCCTTTAGTTTCGTGGGAAACAACTTATAGAGCCTCAACAACGGATAATAATAATAATATTTAAAACGATAGTCAAGTGAAAATTTAAACTGATTTTTGCAAAAGTTAAATAATATCTTAAAGGCTCCAAAAAAAAATGCCCGGGTAAAAAACCCGGACACTTTTACTAAAGTTTCAAAGCCAAAAGACGATAACGTTCAACAGAGTTTCAAAGATGTTCCTCCTTAATTAGAGCCTCAGTATCAATTTGGGACAAGCAACTCGTTCAACATCTTGATACTGAGGCCGATTTTTCCAATCTTAATTTATCTTAAACCTGAACCCTCCCGTGAATCCAAAATAACTCTTCGACGTACGGTCAAAATAATTATTGAAACGTGTTTTTAGGCTTAACCCCGCATAAGGGCTTGTGGGTATAAAAACGCCGGTACCGCCGAACAAACCGAAATGTGTCGATGAAAATGACGCCCTCACGCCATCCACGTTTACGGTTTGAATTTTGGGGCGGTAAATACCTCCACCCGTTTCAACAAAAAAGTAGCGTCCAAAAAATCTCTGCATGACGACAAACGCTTCAAACAGGGATGAGGATTCCGTACTGAGTTCTGAAATATCAAAATTTCCGGATGCTGTTCCACTTACAAATGTATTATTTAATTCAATACCCACATTCGTATTTTTACCGGCCGCGACCATATAACTACCACCCATTTTTAACTTGGGTAAATAAGAGGTTGCCAAAGCGCCATTTGGAAATATGAAGCCGGTGTTGAATTCAATCCAGGGTTTTTTGATTTTTGTGACCGGATTACGATAATGCACATCTGTGGAATTAGCCTCTTTAGTCTCCGGAATTCGATTTGGCTCTTTGATGGGTTTTATGGAAGATCCATTCTGAGTTTTTTGGTAGTTGCGGTATTTTTGCTCTGACTTTTTTACAGTGTTCAACGGCACAGACTGAACGACCTGTGTTCTTGGTTTATATTTTCCCTTAAAATATAGGACATCGCCAATCGCCAATTTTCGGCCTTTTCTCTGAGCCAATAGTTCCACTGCCGCACGATTTGGCGTGGTTCGTATCACCCGAACATCCCCGATGTTTTGTGTTGTCCCATTTATAGACCGCTGAACAGTAAAAAGCTGCTGATTATTAATTCCCTGGTTGATACCCTTATTTATAATAGCGTATTTGCCGTTCACTTTAATAACGTTTGCGGTCTCTTTTGCAAAAGCCAAAGCAGAAAAACATAACGATAAAATCAGTGCAAAAGCGAATTTTCTCATAGTTGCCTCCAGGGTTAAACATCATGATAAATAATTTCCTCAACATTCGCTTTGGCAAAAGACGTACCAGAAAATATCTATCAGAGTTATATGCTTTTATTACAAGTATTTAGGATTATTATACCATCCGTCTGAATGCGATTAAAACCAAAAAAGTTACGGGTTCGAAATACGGATGTGTAAGATGGAATGGCTAACGTGGAAAACGAATTTGCAGGCACATCGTTTAGACTATAATGATTAGCGCTTTGCCAGATTCCTGCCTACGGCCGGAATGACAAATCGGGGTATTTTAGACAGCCCCAACGAGTGTGAAACGTTCTCGTCGAGACTGTCAAAAAAATCGTTTCTTACTTCAGCCTGAGCGGGGTAAAAAGCTGTAACGCATTGTCCTATCATAAACTTCGACAATGTTCCACATCAAGATTTATTTGCTTTCAACTTTTTCGAAAGTCTCTTTGGCCAGCCCATTTTTAAAACGCTTAATAAACGGAATAACCCGAGCCTCCTGCGCCAAAGGCAATGGAGATGGCAATCGCATTAATAATAACCATAATAATGATACCTGACACAATACTAACTATCGTATACGTCAGAGCTTTTTCAGGAGGCGTTTCCATGAGAAGCGGCAAACCAAGATATAAAAGGTAAAGTCCATATAATGCCCCTAATAAAGCAAGAATACTCAATGCCGGAATAATATTAAATGCCCCGGAAACAAATGCCGGCGTCCAGGCGTACACAACCAGTTTAAACGCATTAAGTTCATTCTTTACAGAATCAAAATTAGGTGCAAGAGCGTTGATAATCTTACTGAAAACGAAAACACCCACTAAAGCTAAAACATACCACAGTACCGAATAAAGCAAAGAACGGAAAAAATTTTGCCGCCCCAGCAGCGGGTGTCCGACTAACGCACGCCCAATAAACATGGCCACAGCCGGCACTGCTGCAATATAAACGACATATTCTTTCATCGTGGTTGCGATATCCATCTGTTCAGATTTGACGTCCGACAAAGCTTTTCGGGGATTTAAAATAATATTTTTTGCCCGCTCAACAATTTTTTCCATGCGCCTCTCCTTTCAAAGGGTACGAATGAATACATAAACTCCAACCGTTTAACCTTCCAGGGAAACATTTTCACGACCGAGAATTGTACGAAGTCGAGACAATACATCCATGGAAGGTCTGATTTTTAATTTCTTAGATCTTATTAGCTGCTTGCCATTTTTAGACGTTTTTATATGAAAATATAAATTACATTTTCCTGGATTTTGTAAAACAATACTTTTCACTTCGTTTAATGCCGGATCATCTACACCTAAATGATCCATGGTCAAATAAAGATTCTTACCGTAACTCTCCCAAATGGTCGCCAGAGGAATGACCTTTTCACAAAGAATTTTAGGTTTTTCATCGTCTTTCAAACTGAGCCGGCCGGCGATGAGAATCATCGCATCTGGTTGCAGAAGCTCCCGATATTTTTCATAGACACTGGAGAAAACAATGCTTTCCACCGTTCCTTGAAAGTCTTCAAGAGTCACAAATGCCATGGATTTATTTTTTCTATCCAAGATATTTTTGCACTCCGTTACAATGCCGCAAACTTTAACCATTGTATTTTCTTTGAAATTAACCAAATCATTCGTGGAAGCAGTTGCAAATCCTTCAATTTCTTCCCGGAATCTTTCGAGCGGGTGACCTGACACGTAAAAGCCAAGCAATGCTTTCTCAAGAGAAAGTTTTTGCGCATCATTCCATGGAGTAACCACCGGTAACTTGGGATAGGACAACGATGCTTCCGAGCTTTTATCAAATAAAGAAGGCTGACGATGATTTTTTTGAGATTGCACAGATTGTGAAAATTGTACCATTATTTCAACCGCTTGCAACTGTTGCGCACGATGCCCATCTAAAGAATCCATCGCGCCAGCTTGAATTAAACTTTCGAGTACTTTCTTATTTACTAATCTACCGTTCACTCGTTCTGCAAATTCAAAAATATTTTTAAACTTGCCGCTCTTTTCCCGGGCTTCAACAATACTTTCGATCGCGTTCCTTCCGACATTTTTTACTGCACCCAGACCAAAGCGAATGTTCCCGCCCTGAACACTGAATTCAAATAAACTTTCGTTCACATCCGGCGGCAGGACCTTTATCCCCATGCGTTTACATTCATCAATTAAAATAACCACACGGTTTGTTGTACCCATTTCACTGGAAAGAGTTGCAGCCATAAACTCAGCAGGATAATGCCTTTTCAGATAAGCCGTTTGAAAAGCTACGAGAGCATAACAGGTTGAGTGTGGTTTCACAAAACCGTAACCTGCAAATTTTGCCATCAAATCAAAAATATCATCCGCTAATTTTTTGTCGATATTTTTTTCCGCACACCCTTTTATAAATAATTGACGTTGTTCGGCCATGAGCTCTTTCTTTTTCTTTCCCATGGCGCGTCTGAGCAAATCCGCTTTCCCCATGCTGAATCCGCCAAGCTGGCTGGCAATGCGCATGACTTGCTCCTGGTAAACGATAACCCCGTAAGTTTCTTTGAGGATCGGCTCCATGAGCGGGTGCGGATAATCGATCTTTTTCTTACCATGTTTACGGGCGATGAAATCATCGATCCAGTTCATGGGACCTGGTCGATACAGCGCATTCATAGCAATGAGATCATCAAAAACCTGAGGTTTGAGTTTTCTTAAATATTCCCGCATGCCTGAACTTTCAAATTGAAAAATACCCACCGTTTCACCTTTGGCGAACAGCTCAAAGGTTTCCTGATCGTCTAACGGAATATCATTGAGAACAATTTCTTCTCCGCGGGTCTTATTAATCGTGTCAACGGCTTTCTGCAGGACGGTCAGAGTTCTCAGTCCCAAAAAATCCATTTTCAGCACACCGATCTCCTCGAGAATGCGCATATCATACTGCGTTGTCACATCTCCCTCCGAAGATCTGTAAAGCGGCGTGTAGTTTGTCAGTTCTTCCGGAGTGATCACAACACCGGCCGCATGCGTGGACGCATGTCTGGCCAGCCCTTCTAAAACTTCAGAGTAGTCAATCAACTCCCGATGGATTTCATCCTGATCGGCAAGTTTTTTAATCTCAGGTACAACTTCAAATGCTTTGGAAAGGGTCATTCCAGGCGTGGCGGGAATCATTTTTGCAATCCTGTCCACTTCGCTGTAAGCTAAATTCAACACCCTGCCCACATCACGAATCACCGCACGTGCGGCCATGGTTCCGAAGGTGATAATTTGGCTGACATTTTTCTCGCCGTACTTCTCTTTGACATATTGAATAATTTCTTCCCGGCGTTCATAGCAAAAATCAATATCGATATCCGGCATAGTAACACGTTCCGGATTTAGAAATCTTTCGAAAATTAAATTGTACTGCAGCGGGTTAATATTCGTGATTTCCAGACAATAGGAAACCAGACTGCCGGCAGCAGAACCACGACCGGGGCCCACCGGAATGCCTTTGCTTTTAGCATATTTGATAAAATCCATCACAATGAGAAAGTAACCCGGGTACCTCATGGTTTTGATAATGCCTAATTCATGTTTTAGACGTTCTTCGACATCCTGAGTAATCTCGCCAAAGCGCTTGCGGGCGCCTTCATAAACGAGTTTTTCCAGATAATCGTCCAGAACGTCGCACGGCTCTTCTTCTGGAATTTCATATTTCGGCAGGTACAAGGTCTTAAAATCGATGACCAGATCGCATTTGTCGGCAATATCGGCAGTTGTATTCAATGCTTCCTCAAAACCGCTGAACGTGTTTTCCATTTCAGACTGTGTCTTAAAATAAATCTCGTCTGTCGTATACCGCAGCCGTTTTGGATCATCCCGATTTTTTCCGGTTTGCAAACAAATAAGAACATCGTGCGGTGAATAATGTTCTTTTTTTAAATAATGAATGTCATTTGTAATGACCAGGGGAATACTGAGCTCCTGGCTTAACTCGACAACTCCTTTCCGCGCTTCATCTTCTTCTTTAATGCCATGATTTTGCAGTTCGAGGTAATAATCATCACCAAAGATGTCTCTATATTGCTCGGCTGATTTCTTCGCTGCATCGTACCCTCTATGGAGTAAATAATAAGGAACTTCTCCCTTCAAGCATGCAGACAAAGCGATAATTCCCTCATGATATTTTTGTAACATTTCTTTATCGACACGAGGTCGGTAATAAAATCCCTCCAAATATCCAATCGAAACCAGTCGCATCAAATTTTGGTAACCGACAAAGTTTTTCGCCAGCAATACAAGGTGAAATGACGTATCTGCAACGCCGGTGGGCGCTTTCCTATCTTTTCGACTGCGGGGCGCTACATACGCTTCCACACCGATAATCGGTTTAATGCCCATTTTCTTTGCCGTCTTATAAAATTCGATGGCACCGAACATGTTGCCGTGGTCTGTTAGCGCTAAGGCGGGCATATCACTTTGAACAGCGGCATCAACCAAGTCAGGGATGCGGCAGGCTCCGTCGAGCAGGCTATAATGGGAATGATTATGGAGATGAATATATTTTGACATAAAGCAATATAAATGAAGGTTTAATAAATTAGATTCATGTGACTAATATATTCAAATTAATAAAAAGAAAAAATAGTTTTTTTAAAAGTATCTCATGTTTTATCCTAAAATAAAAAAAGGTTGCCAAAAATATGACAACCTCTTTAGAATCGATTGAATGTCAAATAAGTTTAAATTCGCAAATCGCTAATTTTGTTTTCAGCACGGCTGATATATTCGCTGTTTTGAAAGAATGACACCAAATTCAGCAATTCCATTTGTGCCATATTTTTTTCACCAATTTTAACATAAGACATACCGATCATAAACTGAGCATCATCGACTTTATTGTTTTTGTTGAAGGCAAAAACCTTTTCAAATTCCGCAATGGCCATTTCGTAATTACCTAAGGCATAATAACACTCACCTATCCAGTACTGACAATTATCTGCCAAATTTTCCGAATTTGGCAATCTCAGTAAATCCTGAAATCTTGTAATCGCCTGTGGATATTGACGGGCATAAACCGAATTCATTGCATCCTGGTACATCTGCGAGTACTCCGAATTCGAGTTCAAATTAGCCGGATTATAAATAGGAGCGGTCCTGTCATTGAACGCATAGGCCGTAGCGGGAGCCTCAACCACTTTATCCAAAGCCGCAAGCTGAATGTCCGATTCTTGCATCTCCATCTTTAAACTATCCAAGGTCTGATCCTTTTTACGAGCTTCTTTTTCTAAATCTGCTATTTCAACTTCCAAATCCAGGAACATTTCCTCATTCAAATATTGCCCAGTAGACTTATCTGTATTGGTACTGTTTTTCTGAGAGGCATCGATTCCGAGAGCCTCAAGAATTTCACGCCTTTGAAATTCTTCTAAACTTGTAGAATCATCATCTAACCCGGCCAGTTGATTCATTAAATCTGAATTTTGACTCTGCTCTCCCTGTTTACTGTCCGTATAAAATTCATCATCGGAAAAATCATCACCGTTATTGACTTGTGGTACGCGTCCACTACACACCATAAAAAGCCCCCATATCACTAAAAGCAGCGACATGACGGACGTTCCAAAGATTTTTCTTAAATTAGACATAATTGCGTACTCCTTATTCCTAATAAAATGCGACGTTCCTAAAAATTTACAACTTTTTGCGAATAATACAAGAAATAAATTGTGGTTTACTCCCGAGATGCCTCCATCATCAACTCACGGGCACTATTTAAATGCGATTCGGTAACATTGTCACCAGCCAGAAGTTTTGCGATGGCAATGGTTCTTTCTTCAGAAGTTAACCTCTTTATTCTTGTTTCGGTTCTGCCGTTTTTTTCTATTTTTTCTACATACAAATGTGAATTACCTATACTTGCAATCTGTGGCAAATGCGTAATACAAATTACCTGATGCGACTCAGACAGATTCCGCAATTTACGTCCAACAGCCCGGGCGATTCTCCCGGATACGCCGTTATCAATTTCATCAAAAACAAGTATCGGAATTAACCCCTTCTTCGCTAACACCGACTTCATTGCCAACATGATTCGTGAGATTTCACCACCAGAAGCAACTTTCGCAAGTGGTTTCGGTTCCTCGCCGATATTCGTGGAGATAAAAAAGTTTGCAATATCCATGCCAGAAGCACTCGCACGGTAGGCTTTACCTTGCAGAACAACAAGCCCGGTTGGATCATCCTGATACTCAAGCATCACTTTGAAACGAGATTCCGGCATTCCCAAATAGTTCAGTATTTCAGGGATGAGCTTTTCTAACCTGCTGCCTGCAGCTTCCCGGCACTCATGTAACTCTAAGCAACATTTACTAAAAGCATCTTGCTCAATGCTAATCTTATTTTTAAGTTTTTCTATTTCATCGTCGAGATTCTCAAGGTGGGTAAGCTGTGCTTTCATTTCATTGCAGTAACTGAGAATTTCCCCGACTGTACGATTATACTTCTTTTTTAGTGCGGCTATTTCAGCAATACGATTTTGGGTCTCTTCCAACTTTTTCGGGTTAAAATCAAGATGTAACCGGTAATTCTGAAAATGAATTGCAATCTCCTCAATTACCAAACGTGCAGATTCACATTCAGAATTGTAATTCGAAAACCGTTCATCAATTTGAGCAAGTTCCAACAAACTATTTTGAAGTCGATGGAGTTTCTCAACCACCGAATCTTCACCTTCATAAAGATCAATATATTGGCTGCTTGTTAACGCATACAGACGCTCATGATTTTGTAGTATTTTTTCTTCTTTTAAAAGAGCATCTTCTTCATCAACGGACAAATGAATGTTATCAATTTCACTGATTTGAAATTGCAGTAAATCCCTTCTTTCCACAGCTTCTTTTTGCTTACCCTGAAGTTGCTTTAAGCGGTTCAACAATTCCTGTAATTGTTGATGCTTAGCGCTCACTTCCTTTCTTAATTTATCAAAATCCCCGAACTCATCGATAAAATCCAAGTGCTTTTTTGTCTTAAGTAATGATTGATGATCGTGTTGACCATGTAAATCCACAAGGTAGTCACCAAGTTCCTGTAGTCGTGTCAGTTGCACCGGCATATCATTTATAAAAGCGCGTGACCGCCCATTTGATAAAATCTCCCGACGAAGAATCAACTGACTATTATCATCTGTCATCAAATCATTTTTTTGCAGAAATTGATGAATGGCTTCATTGCTTTTTATGCGAAAAACACCTTCGACCACAGATTTGGAACTGTCATCCCGTACCACGGTCGTATCAACTCGCTCCCCTAATATTGTACTCAGAGCGCCAACAACAATGGATTTTCCGGCTCCGGTTTCTCCCGTCAGGATATTCAGACCGCTGCTGAATTCAATCTCAACATCTGCAAGCAAAGCATAATTTTTTATTGTTAAGGATTCTAACATAGGTTAGATGGTTATCAAACTAAATTAATTGAAAATATTCTGCGCAGGTGACCTGCAATGACCACACTTTCAACGGCGGATAACCGCTACTTTTCCGCTGGCTGAAATGTTACTTTCCGAGAATGCAAGATAGACATATATGCCACTGGCAACAAAATTACCGTCAGAATTTCTTCCATCCCAAAAAACCTGGGCACCACTGATATCTGACTGTTTAAATGAGCGAATGAGTTTTCCTGAAGAGGAAAAAATACTGACCGATATGTTCTCTGACAAATTCGTTATTGTGAAAATATCCCCGGCACCCCTGATTTCAAATGGATTGGGAAAGCCAGTAAGTAAGCTTAAATTTTCCTTCGGAGCCGTGAATGGCGTCGATAATTTCGACAACCCGTTTGTGGTACCAATCCAGACGTCACCATTTTCTTCATTGAAGGCAAAAGATTGAATATCTTCACTGACAACAGGGCTGTTGCCAACGGTATAATGCATCCATGTGACACCATCGTTATTTAAGACACTCACTCCTTTAGCTGTACCAAACCATTTGTTGTTTCGCGCATCCACCCCGATGGTATTTACAAAATCATTGATTAAACCGAAACGTACACCTACCTGCCCTTGAAACCAAAAATTGATTCCAAGTTCCGTCCCAATCCAGATGGTTCCATCTCTATCTTCTGCCAAAGCGGTTATTTTGTTGTCAAACAGATTATCCGCAGCCTGGGTCAAACTGCCGGAGAAATCATCATCGCTTTTATCGTTGAGCGTGCCATTGTAGTCCAACACTTTTACGCCGCGACCTTCTGTGCCAATCCAGACCCGTCCCGAATTATCAATTTCAATCGCAACCACCTTATTAGTAAAAAGACCTTCGTTTTGAGAAAAATACACCCACTCTGAGTTTGGCGTGAAAGCTGCTAACACTTTGGAGTTAATCGCTTCACGGTTGAGCAGCCAGATGTTATCAAATTTATCACGTTTGAGCGCATTCACCAAAACGAATCCCGGATCGCCGGCAAACCCCGCTAAAACACCGTTGGCGGTATCGAACTTCGTTAAATTGAATTGCCCATTAACCTCTTCAAATATTGTTATGCCGCCACCCCAGCTACCTGCCCAGACACGGTTTTGTGCGTCCACTACCACTGACCTCTGATCATTTTTCGAAAGGCCGTTGTTTTTGTCCCAGTTTGTCCATTTATTGCCATCAAACATGTGGATGCCACCAAACTGAGATGCACACCAAAGCCGCCCTTTCTGATCCAGGACAAGACTTTTAAAATTGTTGCTTGCCGGGCTATTTGTCGTGAATAAATCCCAACTATTCGTACCGGAATTATAGGTCGCCAGCCCCTTATCTTTTCTGCCGATCCAAATCTCACCGGATTCATCTGCTGCCAGAGCCGTGACATCGTTAAGTTCCGGCCCTAATCGCTGCCATTGATCGGATGTGTTCAACCTGAAAATTCCGCTCGCTGTGAGCGTAATGAGAGTATTTTCAGGAAATGCGGAATTGTTGTTCAGCGTTTTAATTGCCCGCACGTTTACACCGACCAGGCCGATATTCCGCCAGGCGCCATCTATGAAGCGTGAAACGCCGGCTTTCGTGGCTGCGTACGGCACTGTTCCGGCAACGGCTATCTGATTAATTTCATTTGTGGGAAGCCCTGACTGTACAGTATATTGTGACCAGTTTGACGGCGCTTGTAAATTAGACAGCGTCAGTGAGGATTGTGCGATGCCGCGATCGGTCGCAACCCAAATATCGGTTCCGTTTATAAAAACAGAATTCGCTCTGATTTTTTCGACATCTTCTCCAGTGGACAGGCCAAAGTTAACATACGTCTCTTTCACTTCCTCTTTATCGATAGTAAATAGACTAACGCCAAAATCCAGGCCCACATAAAGCGAATCCCCGAAAGTAACGAGATCGGTTATGGTTTGATTTTTGTAATCCTCGAAAATCTCCCACTTATCCGTCGCAGGAAAATAGCGGTTAAGTATGCCGTCAAAAAGTGCAAACCAAATCGTTCCATGCTGGTCAACCGCGACGGCAACGATCTCATTGGACGAGAGGCCAGCAGTATTTGTGAACTTTCTAATTTCCTGAGTGTCTGTATTCAACTGCAAAGCACCGCCATTAGAGCCGCTCCACACACTTGCGGAACTAATTACAATGTCCCTTATTTCACCGACACTTGTAAAACTTTTCCATGCCAAAACCTGGGCAAAAGCAGTGGAAAAAGCCGATCCCAAAATAAACAAAATGACAAGCCAACGCTCTGATTTCCTTTTCATACCAACCATATTTTATTTTAAGGATTCCATCAAATTTACCATCTCAATGGCCGAAAGTGCTGCATCCCAGCCTTTATTTCCTGCTTTGGTTCCCGCACGTTCAAATGCCTGCTCCAACGTATCGGCCGTGATGACACCGTAAGCAACGGGCGTGCCACTGTGCACGGCAAGCTGACCGATACCCTTGGTTGTCTCTGCTGCGATGTAGTCGAAATGCGGCGTTTGGCCACGAATCACCGCACCGAGACAAATAAGACCATCATATTTTTTTGAGTCAATCATTGCTTTTGCCACAGCAGGAATTTCAAACGCTCCCGGAACTCTTGCCACCACAATGTCTGCCTCAGAGGCTCCATGTCTTTTTAAACAATCAAGTGCACCTTCAAGAAGTTGTTTGCAAATCAACTCATTAAATCTGCTTACCACAATAGCAATCTTTTTTCCTTCGGCATTTAAATGCCCTTGCAATATTTGTGTCATTTTTTAGAACCTCTTTCAGCTATGACGTGTTTGAATGCCGGGTCGAAATCACAGAATCGTGAATTTTCGTTCAATCACTAATTATCCTCTAATGTTAACAAATGTCCCAATTTATCCCGCTTCGTCGTTAAGTATTTTTTATTAATTTTATTTGGTGGAATTTCAATTCTAACTCGTTCCACGACTTCCAAGCCATAGCCGGACAATCCGACAATCTTTTTGGGATTATTTGTTAACAATCGAATTTTTCTGATGCCAAGATCAACCAGAATTTGTGCACCAACTCCGTAATGTCTCAGGTCCGGTTTAAATCCGAGCGCTTCATTTGCTTCTACGGTATCCTTTCCTCCATCCTGCAAATTATACGCTTTCAGCTTGTTTTCAAGGCCAATGCCCCTGCCCTCCTGCCGCATGTAAAGAACCACACCACGGCCTTCTTTTTCAATCATTTTCAACGCTTGTTTTAACTGGTCGCCGCAGTCGCAACGTAAAGACCCGAAAATGTCTCCGGTGAGACATTGTGAGTGAACGCGCACCAGAGTCGGTTCTTCAGTAGCAACATCCCCCTTTACAATTGCCACATGATCCCGATTCTCAATTTTACTGTGATACAGACAAACGGTGAATTCACCAATTTGCGTGGGAAGTTTCGTACAAACCGTTTTTTCGACGAGTTTTTCATGTCGTCGCCGGTATTCGATAAAATCCCGAATGGTGATCATTTTCAGTCCGAATTTTTCGGCTATTTTCTTCAACTTCGGAACTCTGGCCATGGTGCCGTCATCATCCATAATTTCGCACAAAACGCCGGCAGGATACAGACCGGCTAATTTGGCAAAATCCACCGCCGCTTCCGTATGACCGGCACGGACAAGGATACCGCCTTTGCGGGCACGCAAGGGGAAAATATGACCCGGACGCGCTAAATCGGACGGCTTTGTTTCAGCGTGAATAAGCGTTCTGATCGTAGCTGAGCGATCATAAGCGGAGATTCCGGTGGTTGTGTCTTTTTTTGCATCCACAGAAACAGTGAAATAGGTGTTCAGCTTTTCAGTGTTTTCACTCACCATGGAATGCAGATCCAGTTCATCGAGACGATCGCCGGTCATGGGAACACATATCAAACCTCGCCCATATTTAGCCATGAAATTGATTTTATCCGGTGTAACTTTCTGGGCTGCCATGATGAAATCACCTTCATTTTCGCGATCTTCATCATCGACTACAATGAGAATGTTGCCCTTTTCGTATTCCTCAATCGCTTCTGGTATGGAATTAAACATACGTTAACACTTCCAATTCACCCATTAATGAAATCCCAACTGCTGTAACCACTTTTCGGACAATTGCTTATTTTCCGGTGCGGTCAAAATGTTTTCCACATACTTGCCGATCAAATCAACTTCCACATTTACGGGAGCACCACTCTTTAAGTTCCCAAGGGTGGTCTGTTCCAATGTATGCGGAATCAGAGAGACCGTAATATTGCTACCATCGATTTTTGCAACGGTCAAGCTAACGCCATTAATACAGATAGAACCTTCCGAGATCACATATTTCATCTGTTGCGGTGGTAATTTGATCGTTATCAAAACACTTCCAGGCAAGGGATGAACAGATGTGACCCTCCCAATGCTGTCCACATGTCCCTGGACTAAATGGCCGCCAAGACGGTCGGACACTCGTGCTGCGCGCTCCAGATTGACCTCCGTGCCATGCTGCAAGGAATTCAATGTTGTTTTCCTGAGGGTTTCTTCCACGGCCTCTACCTTAAAATCATGGTCGCTCACATGAACAGCCGTCAGGCAGACTCCGTTTATGGCAATGCTGTCATCTACCTTCAAATCGCCTAATACTTTTTCACCAGAAATGGTCAAACGGACAGCGCCGTCCATACGTTGCACGGATTCTACCGTTCCTATCTCCTCAACCAATCCCGTAAACATCTTTTAATCTACCTTCAATTTAAATAGCCCGTAAACAACATATCAACACCGACTTGTTCATAATGAACATTTTTGAATGCAGCCATGTTAGACAAATTCTTTTTTATCGGGCTTTTCACCGCATTTAGTCCGTTGCCAAATATTTTTGGCGCAATGAAAATCAACACTTTATCAATTAAATTTTGTTCCAAATAGGCAGAAAAAATTTGCGACCCGCCTTCAATGAGGACAGAATTCATCCCTTCACTGCCAATTCTACGGGTTAGTTTTTTTAAATCGACCATGCCGTCTGTGTTGGAATCGATCTGCCAGATTTGTGCACCCAGGCTTTCGATTTCATCTCTTTTTAACTTCAGACTCTTTTCAGTTGTCACAATAATAGTATTTGCCGTCAAGTCGTCGTTGAGAACCCGTGCACGAAGCGGAATTCGCAATTTGCTGTCCAGAATAATTCTTTTCGGGTGCCGGCCCGAAAAGAATCTTACATTTAACTGCGGATCATCCACTAAAACAGTTCCAATGCCAACGAGAACGGCATCCAAATCTACCCTTAATTTATGCACACGTCGTCGTGATTCCTCACAGGTAATCCAGTTCGACCGTCCATTCGCCGCAGCAATTTTTCCATCCAAAGTCTGTGCAATTTTTATCGTCTGGAACGGCAGTCCGGTTGTGCTATGTTTTATGAACGCTTCATTAAGGATTTCACATTCCCGTTCAAGAAGGCCCACCTTTACGGTAACACCGTTTTGTTGCAACTGTTGAATTCCTCGCCCATTCACCTCCGGATTCGGATCCCGCATGCCGATGATGACCCGGCTGATTCCAGCTCTTAGAACAGCCTCCACACATGGTGGCTGCTTCCCATGGTGGCTGCAAGGTTCCAGATTCACATAAAGTGAGGCGCCGCTGACATCTTGCTTTGCGGAACGAATAGCCTCCACCTCTGCATGTCTTTCACCAAAAACACGGTGAAAGCCCTCTCCAATTATTTGGCTGTCTTTTACAATGACAGCACCCACAAGAGGATTTGGACTTACGTTACCCCTGCCTTTTTTCGCAAGAAAAATTGTTCTTTTAATAATCTCTTCTTCAGTCAATTTCACTCTTAATTGTGTAAAGCAAACAATGGTGAAAATTGACCTTCAATATAAAGAAAATTTGAGTTCAAGTCAAGGTCTTTTATGGATTTACAAAGTGACCCGGTTTTTACATTTTCACACCCCATACACCATGTATAGTATGACATTTTCTTAAAAATACTATATTTTGTACTTTTTCCTTGACTCAAAATGAGGAAGTTTGTATATTCAAACCACGGTTCTACCACGCCTGCTATTTAAACAACAGTCATTTAGGATACATTGTTTTATCCAAAAATAATATGCAATTTCAGGAGAGATCCCATGAATATAAAATCCCAGTCACCGCAACCAACGTTGCCGGAAAAAACCAAACATGTTGAGCCAAAGAAAAATGGCAAGAATGGGATTCCAGCGTCTAATCGAAACCTAAATGACTATCTATTTCCATACGACGAACTTGTAGAAGAATTCAGTGACGCCTTTACCAGAACCGACTTCAACAAAGCCAGCGACTCAGAACGCTATTACAAAGAAAACACGCTTGCAATAGACGTCTTGAGATCGAAATACCTCGCTCCTTACGAAAACTGTCCTTTGCATTTATGGTATCGCGTTGCAAAAGCCATTGCATCCGTGGAAAAAGATGCCGACTACTGGTTTAAAGCATTTTTTAAGATTTTGTTTGATTTCAAATTCCTGCCGGGCGGCAGAGTGATGCATGGCGCCGGACGAGACGATGCCAAGCGCCGTCCCACACTTTCCAATTGTTACGTCATCCCCATTGAAGAAGACAGTTTAGAAGGAATTTACCAGTGTCTGGTCAAAAGCGCAATGGTCTACCGTACCGGTGGCGGTGTGGGAACCGACCTCTCGATTTTGCGGCCTGCGGGAGCATCCGTGAACGCTACAGTAGATCATTCTCCTGGTGCCACAGCATTTATGAATCTCCTCAGCGAAAGCACAAACACCGTTTCCCAGGCAGGCCGTCGTGGCGCGTTGATGCTCACCCTGAGAGTCGATCACCCGGATATAGAGAAATTCATTTCCATTAAAAATGACTCCCACCGGGAAAAAGTAAAATACGCAAATATCAGCGTGCTCATCACCCATGAATTTATGGATGCCTTGTTGCATGATAAAGAATTTAACTTAAGGTGGCCTTGTGTTCCGGGGCAAAAAGCAAAACATCCCACCAAAATTTACAAAACATTGCGTGCTCGTGACTTGTGGAAAAGAATCATTGACAAGGCTCATGCATCTGCAGAGCCCGGGATCATTTTCTGGGACACGATGAAAGAGCATCACAATGTAGAATATGTGAATCCACTGTCCAGCACCAATCCCTGTGGCGAACAACCGTTAGCTGCCTTCACTGCCTGCAATCTTGGCAACCTGCATTTAGCCAAATTCATAAAAGCAGACGCTACAATGGATTTCGAAGAATTAGATAGTGTGGCACGCACCGCCACCAGATTTATGGATGATGTTATCGATTATAACATGGAATATCACGCTTTTGAAAAAATCAGAGAAGCTGTGGCGTCCGACCGCCGTGTGGGAGTCGGCATTACCGGTTTAGCCGATGCATTGGTCCTGATGGGCATACAGTATGATTCCAAAGAAGCGTTAAAAGTAACCGGTAAAATCATGCAAACTATCCGGGATGCATGTTACGAAACATCTGTAGAGCTTGCCGGAGAAAAGGGGGCGTTTCCCCTTTTCGACTGGGAGGGCTACAGCCGCAGCAAATTCATCAAATCGTTACCGAAACACATCCGGGAAAATATTAAAAAAGACGGCATTCGTAACAGCACTTTACTCACGGTTCCACCTGTGGGGACCGGTTCGATTGTTTCGGAAACCAGTTCTGGTATTGAACCTATCTTCTGTACCAGCTATACCCGCATGGTCAAAAATGATGACGGAGAGTCATTCAGGCAATACAAAGTTTACCATCCATTAATAAAGAAACTCTTTGGGGGTGACACAAATTTACCTCAATATGTAGTCACTGCACATAATATTGATCCCTATTTTCGGGTTAAAATGCAGGGAGTAATTCAAAAATATGTGGATACCAGTCTTTCTTCCACGGTAAATCTGGCAAAAAATGTTTCACCTGAAACGGTAGCAGATATCTATATTAAAGCTTATAAAGCCGGTCTTAAAGGTATTACTGTCTACCGCGAAGGCAGCCGGGAAGGTATCTTACAAACGGAGGAGTTCAGTAAATCACAATCAGGTGAGGACGGGCATCACCCACGCACACGGCCTAAAATCACAAAAGGAATCACCGAAAGAATACGTACCGGTGAAGGCAACCTTTATGTGACTATCAATGAAGATGAAAACGGTGTGTGTGAAGTTTTCTCGAATATCGGTAAGGCCGGTGGAAACGCGGCAGCACAGACAGAGGCCATCAGCCGGCTTATGTCATTGGCGTTACGCTCACATATCGATCCGGTGGAAATTATCAACGAGCTCAAAGGTATTTCGGGACCTGTGCCGGTTTGGGAGAATGGTGACCTCATCCTTTCCACACCGGATGCAATTGGCAAAGCGCTGGAACGCTACCTGGTGCGGAAAGGCCGACTCAAATGTAAACAGACCTCAGAGAAAAACGGCACTGGCGCAAACAACTCACTTGCAACTGCGTTAAGTGCAGCGAACAGCGCTTCCGACATGATAAACTGCCCGGAATGTGGATCTTCCGTTGTCCATGAATCAGCGTGTATGATGTGCTACAATTGTGGCTGGTCAAAATGTTGACTTGCGGGGGACTCAATCGCGTTTCGAGCTAAATGAAGGTGTGAATAGATTGCGATTCTGAATCTTGTTTTCATTGAGTTGAAAATGATTATTCAACGCTCATAATAACCGTATCTTTGTCAACGGA
>CAYVXE010000001.1:84900-111997 GCA_964455375.1 uncultured Calditrichaceae bacterium | reverse complement strand
TTTCATTTTTTTTGTCATATTACCGCCAACGGTTTGAATAAATGCCTGTTTTAATGGTGTTTATTTTTTGTTAGATGCGGGCTTATTTATTGTCTATCCTTTTAAGGTCTAAATCCTGAAAATCAAAACTAAAATCTATATTTGGTGAGATACCTTTCATCTTTATACTTTGTGCTATTCCTTCCTCATCAAGGCTGAACATAGCAAAGGCATCAGCATTCATATCTTGATATTCCCATTTAATGGCAAAAGCATTCGCTTTATAATAAGACATTGGACCATTAAGTTTTGGAGAACGATAGGATTTAAACCAAAGTTGGTTCTTGTTCATAAAGACTTCTACTTTTCCAAACCAGCTATCTTCATAAACACCAACATAGTTCTCTGCCTTAATATATTCACTATTCGCAGACTTTACCGCTTCCCAAACTTTTGCGGTTACAGAGTCAGCACCACTTTGTCGATCCTGTAATCGTTGGTAATATTTATCAATCCATCCAAAATCATCTAAACCTAAATAACTATCAACTATTGTTTGAGTAACCGCTGAAAAAAGAGCACCACCTCCACTCTCAGTATTTGTTAATACGACAACACCTAGATTTAAGTCTGGAATTAAGATGGTTTTTGATAACATTCCAGGTAAACCTCCTGTGTGAGATACGCTCATATTACCTTTAATATCTGTTAGTCCCCAACCTAAACCGTAACCTGAGAAATGTGAATTATAACGGGGATTGGGATTTACATCAAGCGTAGTATGGATTTTCCACATCTCACGTTGGCTTGTCTCAGAAAAGAGTTGCTTCTCTAAATTTTCACCATATTTCCCTTTATTTAAATGCACCAGCATCCAGTTACATAAATCATCTACATTTGAGAAGATTCCTCCGGCCGCTCCGTTAACTATTTCTTCAAATTGAGATATAGCTCTAATTGTACCAGTTTCCGTTGAATGTGGCGTTGCCAAATTACTCTTATCTTTCATTCGTGATAATGAGCTAAAAGTATAGTCCATTTCTAACGGTTCGATAATACGCTTTTCAACAAATTCTTCCCAACTCATTCCACTTACTCTTGCAATGACTTCACCTGCCACAAAATACAGGAGATTGTCATAATCAAACTTTGTTCTAAAAGCAGATTGAGGTTTAAAATACTGAAAACTGGAAAGCACATCTTTAATGGTAAAGTCACTACCATCAGGAAAAAACATTAAATCTCCTACACCAAGACCAAGGCCACTCCGATGCGTCAACAAATCTTGAATGCTAAAATTTTCGGTGACGTAGGCGTTATACATTGTAAATTCAGGGATATGATCTTTAACCTTGTCTTGCCAGGATAATTTGCCTTCTTCTACTAAAATTGCCAGTGCTGCTGTAGTAAAAGCTTTGCTATTTGAAGCAATAGCGAATTGCGTGTGTTCATTTACCTTCTCTTTGGTTTCTATTGATTTTACACCATAACCTTTGGTATGAATAATTACACCATCTTTTACAATGCCCACTGCCACTCCGGCAACATTGAATTTCTTCATAGCATCTTCTACAAGTTGATCAACTTCATTGGAAGAAATTTGTGCAAGGGTAGTACTATTTGCTAAAAGTGTAAATAGTACCAGAAACACAAAACCTAATTTTAATTTATTCATAATGATTTATTTAAATTATAATTTATTTTTTTGCTTGCATCTAACGTTTAATAAACGCCCGTTTTAATAGCGTTTATTTTTTGCTAGAGCACATTATTTTAAATATTTATCAAACCAACCAAGGTACCGCTCTAATCTGTCTTTCTGAAAACTGGGTCGTCTGATACCATGATGCTCATTAGGATAAACTACTAACTGTGTCTCCCTTCCAAGACTTTTCATGGCTAAGTACATTTGTTCAGAATTCATAATGGGTACATTCCAATCTACTGCCCCTCCTATCCAAAGTGTCGGGGTTATAATGTTCTCCACTTGATTGAAAGGAGATAACCGCTCCCATAGTTCCTTGTTCTCCCAGGGCATTCCGAATTCATATTTATACCATTTAACATATTGGTCGTGCCCGAAGTTAGCTCTGATAATACCCAGACTTGCCCCTGAAATTGCCGCTTTAAATCGGTTTGATTTGGTAATCACATAATTGGTAAGAATACCACCATAAGACCAACCACCAACTCCCAACTTTCTCTCATCAATAAAACCTTGATCGATCAAATAATCTACTCCCGCAATAACATCTTCATAATCCTTATTGCCCCAATCGGCGAATATTGCTTTGCAAAAATTTTCCCCATAGCCGGTTGAACCCCTCGGATTAACCAAAAGAACAACATATCCATTTGCGGCAAAAAGGAAAGGTTCTATTCTTTCAAAATTATAGCTAAACTGACCTTGGGGACCTCCGTGAATCCATAAAATAAGCGGGTATTTTTTTGATGCATCAAAATCATAAGGTTTAACCGAAAAACCCTCAAGTTGAGTGCCGTCTTTACTGTTAAATTTTATTTTTTCAAACTTGCCCAATTTTATATTATTGAGGAGTCTATCATTTACATTTGTCAATCTAATTAGTTGGTTGTTTTGGAATTTGTAAATATCAGCCGGTTCATCCCCATAACTATGCAAAGTGTATATCGAAGGTCCTTTCATCGCAAAATCTCTAATGGTTAACTTATTCTTTATAATTCGAATAAAGGACTTTCCTGTAATTGCGATTGATGCTAACTGCCTTTCCCCACTATCTTCCAGAATGAAGATAATCGTTTGTCCGTCTTCCGAAAATTTTGGCTTGGATATATTCCTATCAATTTCTTCGGTTAATATTTTTGCCTTGCCATCTTTGACCGGGATTACCGCCAAATGTTCGGTGGCAAAGGGCATAATTTTTTCATTTATTGTTGTTACATAAGTAAGTGATTTGCCATCGGGGCTCCATGATGGAGAATGATCCGACACCGGATTGGTTGTTACTTGTTTCAGGCTCATTCCCTTATCTTTATTATCAGCCGAAACAATCCAGATATCCGAATTGTAATTCATGTCCGGATTGTCAGATCGGTTACTTACAAAGGCGATTGATTTTCCATCCGGGCTCCATGCAGGTTGACTGTCATCAAAATCACCCGAAGTAATTTGATTAGCAGCGGAATCTCCGGGAGTATAAATATACAAGTGGGTTCTTCTTCTATCCAGGTAACCGGTATAGTCCTGCTTGAAATGCAATCGGTCAATGACATAGGGTAAAGGTATTTTATCGTCTTTCGTATCTTTTGTAAGATCAGCAGGTTTCGGATCTTTCAAAATTAGCAATAAGCGCTTGCTATCCGGAGACCATTCGTAACCCGATACGCCTTGTTTTATTTTTGTCACTTGCTGAGCTTCTCCACCAAATCGATTTAGGTTCCAAACTTGTTTTTTTGCATCCTTTCCCTTTACCGCCAGGAATGTCAAATACTTCCCATCCGGGCTCCATCTGGGACTGCCAGCCGAGTATTCTTCAGATGTCATCTGGATGGGCTCTCCTCCCGAAACGGGTGCCATAAATATTTGCGTGTTGGATTTGTCTTTTGCTGTATCTACTGTAGTAATTGTAAAGGCTACCCATTTTTCGTCCGGACTGACTTGTACTTCTCTAACTTTTTTAAATAAAAAAATGTCATCAATAGTAAGTGGTGTATTTGGTTCTTGTGCATTCAAAATGAACGACGAACCAATAATTACAATTAATATAAGATAGCTAATAAATTTCATAATTGGATTAGTTCCTTTCAAGTTATCAAAATTATTTATTACATCAAATTTGACCGTAATGCGCTATAACATCCCGCTAAACGATAAAAATATATGTTATTTTTAGTTTTGTTTAATACGTAATATAGCCCCTTAAAAATGAAAAAACAAATCACAACGTTTGAGAAAAAGCTTGCCATCGCTAATTATTCCGACCAAAGCTACATCTCTGCTCTGAATCTTTTCCTGGCTTTGTCGCCTCAAAAAATGGTGAACACATTTCGGATAAATTGATTGAAGATTATTTATATCATTGTAAACAGGTAAAAATCAAAAAATGTTGTCATTTCGAATCAGGCGGTGGCCTGACGAGAAATCTGCGCCCGAGACAGATTGTGACATAAGCATTTACTTAAATAAGGTACAATGATTAGCGCCTTCCCAGATTCCTCTCCGGCAACTGCCGGATCGGAATGACAGAAACGTAAGTTTTCGGTCATGCACCATTTAGTGCTTTCATCATCACTGTCACAATATTTACGTTTTCGACTGTGCTTGTTCATACCGCTGTTGCGCGACGTTTTTGATATTCATGACTTTCCTGAGCATGTCGAACCAGAACGGTGCACCAAAAGATATCGCCAGAGCCGTGAGCAGCCAACCCCAAATGTGATTTCGAATTTGCTCCCAGATGTTTTTAAAAGTCCAATGAAAACCGCCATTAGAACTCCAGCCCATTCCAAGTGGATTGCTGATGTCGGCGATGTGTTTATTTAGGGAATCAACTTTTGCATAGAGGACCTGAAAAGATTTGGTTGAATCCGGTTGCGGGCCAGTCTTTATTTGTTGCATGTTCATCTGTCCCGCTTGTGCCACGATCGCTGTTCGAATCTCTGGATTTGTTGAGAGCCGCTTGACAATAACAAAAGTGTCGGCATTAAAGGTGACGCTTATCAGCAATCCCAGAACAAATAGTAAGATTCGAATTTTGCTCTTGTACCACTCTGCTGCTGTGGACATGACGTCTTCATACCATGACTCAATGTTGTGCTGCAATTGTTCCAAATTTTCCCCGGAGTCTTGCACCAACCGTTTGAGAATCCTGTTAACATCTCCTTTACCCGGGAACATTCTGTCCACCCGGTCTTCCAGATCCTTGATTCCGGTTATGGTTTCACCGGGTTTAAAAACAGCTTTTATCAAAATTTTCGAAAAATGTTCATTTGCCAGGAAGTCTGTTGGCGACTTAATACCGAAGCGGTTTAACCATGGCCGCGCACTAAATTTTTTAATGAGAGGATCTTCATAGAATTTCCGAATGTCAAACTTGCAATCCGCCTCGTCGAACATGAATTTGAGAGTCTTTCTAAGATTTCTACCGCGCAGCGAAAGGAAGTTTGTAACCATTTCATTGAGCGTGGTGGCAAGCAAGCTCAGCAACAGATAGATGAAAACCAGGCCGATAACAACTTCGAGGATTTCGGAACCAAACATTGGAAACCTCCTTTATTTATTCTACATGATTCATAAACGAACGTTATTGTGCACTGTATCGAGTTGGAGCCGTAATCAGATTGAAAGATTAACCACAAATAAGGAAATGTCGGACAGCTACTCGAAGCGTTGGGACTGACAAGACAATGGTGAATGCTTAGAAAAGGCGTGTTGAAAAGGCGTATCAAATAAACGTGAAATTTTTCCCAATTAGCTTCAATAGCGAAACACATTATTTATTTTTCTACTGAATGTCAAGTGAAAAAGAACAACATCGTGACATCTTTTTCTATTTCTGCAGTGTAAACACACAATAAAATTCCTTGCTTTTTTTCACGGTAACGGTTATACTTAACACAACTTATTTAATATCAGCACCTCACAACTATTTCTCAAAAATGACGACTTAATCAAATTGACCAACCTATTTCCCCAAATCACACACACACGTCATCTATCTAAATCCCTGAGGAAAAAATGTCTTATAAATCATTCAATCATACCATGAACAAGCGCTATCTTAGAGGACTCAATTATACATTTCTCCTTTTCTTTGTTCTTATTAGTCCCGCATGGAGCAAAACACCTGTCGCGGATTCAGCGTTAAAGGGATTCGAAGCGATTCACGCTGCAGATATGGAAATCTTCTTAAAATTTATTGCTTCCGATGAACTTGAAGGCCGGAATACCGGTGACCGCGGTTTGAACATCGCGGCTCTGTTTCTTGAAAGCCAGTACCGTTTAGCAGGGCTCACTCCGGCTCCCGGGCATGATTCGATGCTGCAGCATTTCAAAGTGATCAAAACCAAGCTGCTGCCGCAAACGTCCCTGACTGTTTTAAAAGGAAACTCTCCCAAAAAAACCTTTCGTGTTTTTCAGGAATTTTTGTTAGCCTCGCGCCATAGCATTCCGGTGCAGTTGAAAGCACCGTTTCAATTCGCCGGATTCGCAGCAAAAATTGACTCTGCGGGTTACGACGATTTTCAAAATCTGCATGCACAGGGTAAAATCATTTTAGCATTCGATGGCATGCCGGGATCTTTTTCGCTTAAATCCGACCCCAAAAGTGGTTTTAACCGGGCGTTACGTCAGCAAAGACGGACGAAAGCTAAACTCGCCAAAGAAGCAGGTGCAACTGCAATTTTTTTCATCAGCAGAAGTTTGACAACCAAAAGCATGGAACGAATCAAACGCTGGCTGGGCAGACCATCATACAGACTCACTTACGATGAGGAACCGATTCCGCAAATCATCATCAGTGAACACGTCGCCAAAAAGATTTTTGCAAAATCCAAACCTTCCTACAAAGATGTTGTAGCAAAAATGGCTGAGGCTCAGCACTCCCTCGCCGTGACATTTAAAATGACGCATCTGCAAATTGATATTCAGGTTGATTCCACAACAACAAGGACGCAAAACGTCGTCGCCTATCTGGAAGGATCAGACCCGCAATTAAAACATCAGGCCGTCGCTTTCGGCGCACATTACGATCATCTTGGGATGAATGGCAACGGTGACATTTACAACGGCGCCGATGATGACGGCAGCGGCACAGTGGGCATTCTCGAAATTGCCCGGGCTTTTGCGCACAACCCGGTTCGTCCCAAACGCAGCCTCATTTTTGTTTCTCACGCCGGCGAAGAACGCGGGCTTTTAGGGTCACGCTATTACACCGACCACCCCCTGGTTTCACTGGACAGTACCGTTGCGCAGCTCAACATAGACATGATTGGACGGAATGAGGAAAACTCCGTTTACATCATCGGGTCAAATTTTCTTTCCAAAGAGTTGCACAACATCAACGAAACAGAAAATGAAGAAATCGGCTTGAATCTGGATTATAAATATAACAACACCGACGACCCTCAGCGCTTTTACTACCGCAGCGATCACTACAACTATGCAAAGCACGGTGTCCCGATTATTTTCTACTTCACGGGCACACATTCAGATTACCACCAACCAACGGACACGGTAGACAAAATCAATTTTCATAAAATGCAGAAAATCGCCCGGCTGGTCTACTTGACCGGATGGGACGTTGCAAACTTAGATCATTATTTGAATAAGGACGGTTTGCTTATTGGAAAAAAATAGTACCATTTAATTTAAACTCTGAAGGGAGGACTTACATGTATATTGTCATTTTACTGATGGCTTTTCTAACACTTTTTTCCTGCGAAAAGACATCCAACGCCCCGGAGGGCTACGACCCGGCTACGTATGCCAAAGCCGAAAAAATTGCTCACGCAGATATCATTGTGGACACGCATATCGATGTGCCGGAGCAACTGTTGCAGAAAATGGAGGATATCGGCCAATCCACAATCGAGGGCGAATTGGACTACCCGCGTGCTAAAAAAGGCGGTCTCGACGCCCCATTCATGTCCATTTACATTTCTGCAAAATATCAGAAGAAGCCGGGTGCATCTAAAAAACGTGCCGAGCATCTTATCGCCATGATGGACAGTATCATTACAAAAAATCCGGACAAGTTTGCACATGCCTATTCAGCAAAACAGGTGGAAGACAATTTTAAAAAGGGTCTTATTTCCATGCCCTACGGAATGGAAAACGGGTCTGGTTTTGAAGACGACCTGGCGAATGTTGACTATTTCTACAAGAAGGGGATTCGTTACGCGACTCTCACGCACAGCAAGATGAATTTGATTTGCGACTCATCCTACGATGACAACAAAGGATGGAACGGACTTAGCCCGTTTGGCCGGAAAGTCGTCGCCGAAATGAACCGCGTGGGAATTATGGTAGACATTTCTCATGTGTCGGACTCTACGTTTTACCAGGTGCTGCGTTTAACGAAGGCGCCGGTGATCTGCTCCCACTCCAGCCTGCGCCATTTCACGCCCGGGTTTGAACGCAATGTCAGTGACGACATGTTGCAAAAATTAGCAGAAAACGGTGGGGTTATTCAAATTAATTTCGGTTCCAGCTTTCTCACTGCAGAAGCAAACAAATACAGTGAAAAATATTATGCACACCAAGAATCATTCATGAAAGAAAATGGCATTGAAGACGACAACGATCCCAAACTGAAAGAGGAAATGGAACGATACGAAAAAGAGAGTTCTTTCCCGTATGCCACCGTCGAAGACGTCGCCGATCATATCGATTATGCTGCAAAACTTGTGGGCATCGATCACGTAGGTCTGGGCTCGGATTTTGATGGCGTCGGCGATACGCTGCCAAAGGATCTAAAATCAGTCGCAGATTATCCGAAACTGATTTACGTGCTGCTGAAACGCGGTTATTCCGAAGAAGACATTCAAAAAATACTCGGAGGTAATGTTTTACGTGTATGGAAAGCGGTTGAAGTTTCTGCTGCAAAACATTCATGATTCCTAGGAATAGACCCCAAAATTAACATATCAAACATAAAAGGGAAAGTTGCTGTCACGCAGCTCAAACGGATTTGGTTTCTTTGTTTCAGGTACATTGACTTTCCCTTTAATTGATTTTTTCATCACATAGAGAGACACTATTCGTGCTTTTTCAACTGCTGCAACGGCACCGCAGTCGTTTCTTTATGGCTGGACAAAACAATATCCGTGCGGGTTTGCACCACTCCCGGCCAGGATTGGATGCGGGAAAGTAATTTTTCCAGTGACGTCGTGCTTTTTGTTCTGACTTTCAATACGTGTGACCCGTCTCCGGTGATGGCGTGGCATTCAAGAATTTCAGCTTCCGCAACAGCCTTTTCGATAATTTCATGATAAAATTTTGACGATTCGCTACTGAGAAAGATAAACGCCGTGACTTCCAGTCCAACCTTGCGCGCATTTAAGACCGCATGATAGCCGGAAATGACGCCGGCTTCTTCAAGCTTGCGCATTCTCTCACTGATGGTGGGCACGGAGAGATTCACTTCCTCCGCCAGTTGATTTCTTTTCATCCGGCCGTGTTTCTGCAAAAATTGCAACAGGGTCAAATCGATGTCATCGAACCTGGGTGTGTACATTACGAATACCTTCCTTTGTTTGTGAGTATTGAATCTTCATTTCAGTAATTCCTCCGTTTAAAAATCGTATTTGAGAGATGCCGCCTCTTCCACTTTGTCACTACGACCCGGCAGCCGTCAACTTATGCTCAGAATAGTCTTTTCGAATCAGGCGAGCCTGATGAGAAATCTGGCCTATGTTTGAGCCAGACCTTTCAACTTCGCTCTGCTACGCTTAAGGTGACAGGATAAAGATGAATCCTCCTCAAGTCGAAGCCGCCGAATTCTGAGTGCCACCTTATGTTCAAAACAGCATGTTTTTGGCCAAGAGCGAAGGAACACAATTTTACCATGCACTAACCAATCGCCAGTGTGCCTCTCTCACCGGTTCGAATCCTCACGCATTCATCTAAACCGGTGACAAATATTTTACCATCTCCAACCGTGTCCGTGCGTGCACCTTTAATGATGGCAGCGATCGTCGATTCCACAAAATCTGCATTCACCGCTATTTCAAGCCGGACTTTTTTAAGCAAGGTCACTTCTTTGTCCACACCGCGGAAGGTCTCATGGTAGCCTTTTTCTTCCCCGCAACCCAACACGGTGGAAACCGTAATTTTGTAAACCTGAGCATCGTACAAAGCTTTTTTTACAGCCGGCAATTGATGCGGCTGAATAACCGCAATAATGAGTTTCATTTTATATCTCTTCTTCCGTTTTAAATTTAATGGTTGACCGTTTTATTATTCCGTGATAAATATTTGAAAGCCGCTGTAGGACTCCATGCCATGCTCGCCAATGTCGAGCCCCCGAATTTCCTCGACTTCCGACACACGCAAACCAACCAGCACATCGATGGTCTTAAAAAGCAGCCACATGGAAGCACCGACAAAGAAGACTACGGAAAGCACCCCAAGCGACTGGATTCCCAATTGGGTGAATCCCCCGCCATAGAACAAGCCATCTGCCGGTAAGCCGTACACTTTTTGGCCAAATAACCCCACAGCCAACGTGCCCCAAATGCCGTTGAGACAATGCACCGGTACAGCACCGACGGGATCATCGATGTGCAATTTATCGAGCCAAATGACACCGTAAATACATAAAATGCCGGCGAGCGCCCCAATGTAAATGGCGCTTCCAGGTGTCACAACCGCACATGAAGCCGTAATTCCGACCAAACCGGCCAGCGAACCGTTCAGAGTAAGCGCCAAATCCGGTTTTCCGAATTTTACCCATGCTGTGAACATCGCAGTTATCGCGCCTGCGGCGGCGGCCAGATTTGTATTGATGGCAATCCGGCTGACTTCCTCGGGGTCTCCCATACCAAGTGCGGAGCCGGCATTAAACCCAAACCAGCCAAACCAGAGGATAAACACCCCCAGCGCTACAAGCGGCATATTATGCCCACCGATAAAATTTGGTGATCCATCCGAATTAAACTTTCCGGTACGCGGTTTCAATAATATTGTGCCCACCAAGGCAGCCACTCCTCCAGTTGCATGCACAACCGTTGAGCCCGCAAAATCATAAAAATCCAAATTTGCCAGCCAGCCACCACCCCATATCCAGTGACCTATGACAGGATAGACGATGGCTGAAATAATGAATGAATACATTAAGTAGGAAACAAATTTCATGCGCTCTGCCATACCTCCGGCAACGATAGTTGCAGCCGCACCGCAAAACGCCGTCTGAAACAGAAAGAACGTAAATAAAGGTAAGTTCGTGGGATTGTGTGCGTTTACCATAAACCAGCCGGACGTACCGAAAAACGATCCGACACCGCCAAACATAAGAGCATAACCCAGTACAAAATAGCCAATGGATGCCGTACAAAAGTCCATCATATTTTTCGTTAAAATATTGCCTGCATTTTTGGCTCGAATCAAACCGGCCTCAACCATGCCAAAACCAGCCTGCATAAAAAAAACAAGGAAAGCTGACAATAGAACCCATAAGGTATCAATTGCCCGTTGAATATGCACCTGACCATCCTGTGCCCAAACCGGAGAAACAACGAATAGAACCATCAGCAATAAAATCCAGAACACTCTTCCCATGTTTACCTCGTCGTTTATGGGTTAAAAATAACGCCTAAAATGTTTCAATGATATTCATTATTTTAATAAATGTCAATTTATTTATTAATTTATTTAATAAAAATACATTTTATTTATTAATTATTAAACATATTCGTCATTTTTTATTAATAGTTTAATATTATTCTGTGAGCCCGCAATAATTTTGTTGTAACTGACCCAAAAAAATAGTAAGATTCCTGGAATATTGTGATCTAAGCGACTGTTTTGTAGAATGACTTTTTTTTAAAGCGCCGTAATAAACGTGCGAATAACAATCTTTTTCTTAATTTATGTTTTAGGAGGTACTATGCGTAACATTAAATTATCCATGATTCTGGTTTTGAGCCTGATGCTGGCAAGTTTTGCTTTTGCCGGTGACAAATATATGTTTGATAAGGCACATACCAATATCGGTTTTACCGTCAAGCATCTGGTCATCAGTAACATTCACGGTGAATTCAAAGACTATGACGGTGTCATCATTTTTAATCCTGAAGATATGACCAAATCATCAGTGAATATCACGATTAAGGTTGCAAGCATCAGCACTGACAACCAAAAACGTGACAACCATTTAAAAAGCCCGGATTTTTTCAACGCAAAGCAATACCCGGACATCACGTTCAAAAGCACAAAAATCAGCAAAACCTCTGACGGGTTCACAGCAACCGGTGATTTAACTATCCATGGTGTGACCAAAGAAGTCACATTTCCGTTTACTCTGGCCGGTCCGGTAATGGGACCCATGGGGCACGAACGCTTTGGTGCGTCTGCAAATTTAACCATAAACCGGCAGGATTACAATGTTTCCTGGAACAGGAAACTCGATACCGGTGGGTTGGTCGTCAGTGATGATGTAAAAATCAACCTTGAAGTTGAAGGTATGAAAGCAATGAAAGCGGGAACCAATTAGAGTCAATTCCTTTTATCGGTAAGATGAAGTTTAAGGCGAAGCTTGTGCTTCGCCTTTTTTTTAATTCCCGATTTTGGTTTTTTGTAATATTTCTATTGACAAACCCTGTCATTTTTTTTATATTGACCACACTTATGACACATCGTATGAATAACTGATTCCAAATTGGGACAGAACCTATCTCATTCATTGTTTTATTCATTCAGCATCTGAACACAATCTGAGTCGTCCATAAAATCACGTCCGAACCTGGCGTTGAATTAGGGATACTGAATCAACCAATTAATAGCTTTTTAAATCCCAATTCATTATTTTTTCATTATTAAAGGAGGTCCACATGAAACACAAATTAACGGTTCTCACACATGTTGGTTTAATTCTTTGCTTCGGGACGGCTCTTGTTTTTGCACAAGATGCTAAACCGAAAAACCAACTCTTTATCATTCACGAAGACATCGTGAAGCCCTCCATGGTGGGGCAATATGAGAAAGCTGCGATAAACTTTGTGGATAAAATGAAGGAGCATAATATTACTTCCATGTCCTACGGAGCAGCCAGTTCTGAAGATTTACACTACTTGTATGTTACCCCTATTGCGAATATGGCAGAACTGGATAACAATCCGGAAAAAGAAATGACTGAGAAAATGGGTAAAGATGCCGTAAAAGAGATGTTTACGCAATTTGCCAATTGTTATGATAGCCATAAAAATTTTCTCGTCACCAAACTAACCCACTTGTCTTACCAACCTGAAACAAATGGGACGCAAGCCGGAGAAATGAATTTTATTCATTGGAATTTTTATCACGTCCAACCGGGGAAAGAAGACGAAGCCAGAGCCATAGCAAAAGAATGGAACACTTTATATGCGAGCAAGAATGTGCAAACCGGCTACAACCTGTATGTTGGTGGCATTGGTGTAGATATGCCGCTTTTCGTCACAACACAACGAGCAAAAAACGGTGTTGACTACCAAAATCAAGAAGCAAAAATCATGGAACTGTTAGGCGAAGAAGGGAAAGCGCTCACAGAAAAAACCATGGCCATCACCCGTAAATTCGAATCCCGTAACGGTTGGGTCCGTCCGGATCTTTCTTACTACCCGAATAGCGAAGTATCTGCAAAATAACTCACCACGCCTGCGGTTGTTTCGGCAGCCGCAGTTTTTTTACACTAATTTTTATCTATACCGATGCCTTATCTGTGAAAATCCTGCGTTCATCGACAAAAATCCGCCATTCGGCGATTTTAGTCATCTAACCTGATTCATTCACAAATCTCTGGTCTTATCAGCCGCTTCCGCCGAATTGTCATTTCAAGCCTGTTTTTTAGACGAGAAATCTGTAATTGCAACGAGTCCAGCAAAGAAAAATTTCTCATCCGGCAAAAAACGCCGGATTCGAAATGACAAGCCTAACTGGCACCTTTACAATACCTTGCCCGGTCATCATATTAAGCTTGTGAATTATTCAGGCTAAATAAAACACTCCTTGTTAGTTATTGCGTTCCTTCCTCGCTTGCCCATCTTGAGCAAAACGATATTGACCCGAAAGGCTAAAACCACAGTCGTCTAGTCTCCTCTCTCCCAACAACTCAATATTAAACGTACAAATTCCTTGAGAATGTTTCGTGAATCAATTAACTTACACCCACTAAATCCTTTCCACCCACTCCTGACACAATAAATTGAGGGCATTATGAAACGGTTCATTTTACCTGTCTTATTTTTTCTGCTTGTATGGACAAATATTACGCCGGCTCAGACAATCCAATCCCCGGAGAAAACATTCGGGTTTAAAATGGGAACCGACCGGAAACTCATTAACTGGCAGCAAATTCACGATTACTTCCGCATGTTGGACGCGAATTCCAATCGCCTTAAATTGGTTGAACTGGGTAAAACTACTTTAAACCGCCCAATGCTCATGGCCATCATTGGTTCAGCAGAAACAATGCATAGCCTGGACAAGTACAAGTCAATTCAACAAAAACTCGGCCGTCCTTACACAATAGAATCCGACGCCGCCCAAACACTGATTCGGGAGGGAAAACTGGTGCTCCTCATCACAATGAACATTCATTCCACGGAAATTGCTGCCAGTCAGGAATCCGTTGAGTTAGCCTATGAACTGGTGACGTCGGAAACTCCGGACGTGCAAAACATCCGTGATAAAGTTATCATTTTAATGGTGCCGTCACTCAATCCCGATGGACAGGACATGGTTACTAAGTGGTATTTGAAAGACGTCGATACTGACTATGAAGGCAGCCGCATGCCCATGAAATATCATTTTTATGCCGATCATGACAACAACCGCGACTGGTTCTTTTTCAATTTAGCAGAAAGCCGGCATGTGGCAAAGGTGCTCTACCACGACTGGTATCCGGAAATCGTCATGGACCAGCACCAAATGGGCTCACGAGGAGCACGTTTGTTTTTACCACCTTATGCAGATCCGGTGAATCCCAATGTGCAGCCATCACTGATGGCCAATGTTAACATGCTCGGTAAACACGTCGTCGCAGACATGCACGATGCCGGATTCACAGGTTTGGTGACCGGCACGATTTTCAACGCTTTTTTCGAGGGCACCATGTCGAAAACACCGCTCTGGCACAATCGAATCGGCATCCTCACAGAAGCAGCCAGCGTGAATATTGCATCACCGGTATTTTTCCCGAAAACCAGTTTACATGGCATGGGCATCGATTTGCCGGAATATTCCCAGCAAACTAACTTTCTCGCCCCCTGGCCGGGCGGCTGGTGGCATCTGAGAGATATCATCGAATATGAAAAAGCAGCGACCTATTCCATTCTAAAGCTTGCAGCGACCTACAAAACTAAATTCAAACAAAACTTTTACCGTTTAAACAAACAAGCAATTACAGAAGGTCAAACAAAAGCGCCCTACGCTTATCTCATTCCGCCTGGTCAAAACGACCCCAACAATGCCGTCGAAATGTTGAAACGACTGAGAATCGCTAACGTCGACATATATGAAGCACAGGAAAATTTCCACACGACTCGAGGAGATTTTCCGGAAGGCACCTTTATTATCCCATTAGCCCAACCCGGCAGAGCATATATCAAAGATTTGATGGAAATCCAGCAATACCCCAATCTGCGGGAATACCCGGGCGGCCCGCCAAGGCAACCGTACGATGTCACTGCCTGGACCCTGCCGCTGCAGTTTGATGTCAAAACCCTTGCGCTCGACAATCCTTTGCATGTAAAGATGAAAAAAGTAGACCCGCAGCTAACGATTACTTCAACCGTAGAACCTGGTTATGTGGCCGTGGAGCGTCGATTCAACCACAGTTACAAACTCATCAATTCCCTGGCACAATCCGGTGTGCCAATCCATCAACTGAGCAAAGACTGGCAACAGCTTAAGAGAGGGACGTTTATCATAAACGCTACCACAAAAAACCTCCATCTCATCCAACAAAAATGCAAGGAACTGCAAGTACCGGTTGGCAAAATTGCAGATAGCGCCGGCATGCCGGTAACCCCGGTTAAGGAAGCACGTATCGCTATTTACCAACCCTGGCTACCATGGGTTTATGATGAAGGTTGGTTGCGATTGGTTCTGGACAATTTCGGATTCAAATATTCAATCTTGCACAATGAAGATTTCACAAAACTTAAAAATTTACGCGACAAGTTTGATATTTTAATTTTCGGTAGTGAAGGCAGCAGTTGGATTGTGAACGGAAAAGGTGAAAAACAAAGTGCGCCCCGCCTTGGAGAGCCTAAAATCCGGAAACAATATAAAGGTGGCATCGGGAAGGACGGCACTCGAATCGCACAGTTGTTTATGAAAACCGGTGGCAGAGTTCTGTTTCTAGGGGATGCGTGCAACTTTGCCATCGACGAGCTGCACCTCCCGGTTGATAATCCATTGAAGTCCGTAAAACGCAAAGATTATTTTGCGCCCGGAAGTTTCTTTGAAGTTACTTTGGATCCTTATTCAAAACTAACCTATGGAATGTCCAATAAAATGGCCATTTACAAAAACAGCAACCTTGTATTAAGTTGCAGACCTGCCTTGCGTACGATCGTAGAAACAGCAATGTTTGGTGAACATGATGTACTTTCAAGCGGCTGGGCTGTGGGTGAGAAAAAACTTTATGGGCGAGCGGCTCTGGTAGAAATTCCATTTGGGAAAGGAGAAGCAATTTTATACGCATTCAGAGTGCAGCATCGAGCCCAGACGTATGGAACATTCAAATTGTTATTTAATGCATTGTATCTTTAAAACAGGCTGGGGGCTTTCTTCATAGACTTAATTCCGGAGGCTTTCTCCTGCAGGCGATCGAGTTCAAATTTTATTTTAAAAAAGTATTTACCTCTCCCTGCCGGTTCGGCAAGTGGCAGAGCTTCCTTTGCATTCAGAGCAACATTTTTCAATGCACAAGCGCCAAGATTTCCTGCAGACGTTGACAAATCATGCGCAAACTTGTCAAATTCGCTGAAATCCCCACTTTCTACTTTTACACCAATTTGCTTTATTTTTGTCCGTGCATCATCGATCATCACATTTAATAACTCCTTAAATCCACGCACATCCAGACCTAAACGATAAATGACTTTAGTAGGTTCTTCCAAAATGGGATCAACCGTTTTAGTTGCCGTTTTAATTTTCTGCAGCAAATCTCTGGCAACAATGGGCTTGAGAATATAGCCAATGATACCCAGCGTCATAGCTTCTTTTACCTGCTCGTGTTCAGATACGGACGTACATAAAATCGTTGGAATATTTTTGGTTGTAGGGTCTTTTTTTAAACACCGCAGCAATTCTATACCGGTCATTTCAGGCATTAGAATGTCCAGAACAATGATATCAACAACAGTGTATTCAAGGGTTTCCAACGCTATCTTCCCGTTCTCAGCCTCTACCACATCGTACCCTGCTCTGGTCAAGATCATATTTTGTAATTTTCGTGTAGAAATATCATCTTCAACAAGTAATATTTTCATTTGATTTTTTTCCTGATAGTCAACGTGTTCCTAATCTTCCAGCATGGAGACATCTGCTTGCAATTTCTCAATCTCCATCTTCAAATCATTAAGATATTTTTCAGCCATTTCCTTTTCAGCATCTGGGATAACCATACTGGTAACCATTGCCGCATGGCTTAGAGCCTTCGCCCCAAGAGATTCCGCTGACGTATACAAATCACGTAAAAATGTTTCAAAACCACTGGCTTCACCATTTTGCAGTCCTGCACGAATATCAATTATTCGCTGATAGGCATTATCAACCATAATGGTAAGTAATTCATGATACCCTTTAATATCTAAACCTAATTTACGAACCGTTAGCTTCGAATCCTCCAAGATTGGTAAATCCTTATGCTGTAACATCGCAATTGTTTGCAAAAGCGTGGATGTGTTGATAGGTTTATGGAGAATGTGGACAACCCCCAATTCACGAGCTTTATGAAGAAGCGTTTCATCTGTCACACATGTACAAACAACGATTGGAACCTGAGCAGTATCGGATGACTTTTTTATTTGCCGGATAAACTCAAGCCCATCCATTTTTGGCATATAAATATCTGTGATAATCAAATCGACCTTCTGAATTTTAAGACATTCTAAAGCTGCAGCAGCATTCATAGCTTCAACTACGGCATTGTTTGTCTTTTCCAGGATCATTTTGAGCAACGCCCGTGTGGAAATATCGTCTTCAACAATTAGAATATTCATGCGTATTTTTTAACCATAATAATGGATTTCCAACAAAACAGACCATGTCATATTCTAATTATCGAAACCAATTCCTAAATCCTTAACCTTTAAAGAATGTCTTTAAATATTTTTACACAGACTCAAAGCTCAAAAAAAGTCCCTTAAATTACACGGTATCGAGATCATATATCCTGAGGTTCAAATAAAACCGGCAACTCAACATTGGTCACACGGTATTCCGCAAGTTTCGGGTGGCCTTTTGTCATCTACTTTATTATGTTTGATCAAGACAAAATTGATTTAACGTACTGGAGTCCAAGATGAATCCAAATTTAGAACAATTCTCTTTAGACTATTATAGAGTTGAACAGGCGATTGCTTTTATTGAAACCAATTTTCAATCACAACCAACTCTTAAAGAAATTGCTAACGCCGTACATTTGAGTGAATTCCACTTCCAGAGACTTTTCAGTCGATGGGTGGGCATTAGTCCCAAACGGTTTCTGCAATTTCTGACGAAAGAATACGCTAAATTGCTTCTCAAAGATGCAAAAAACATTTTGGATGTCACGTTTGAAACCGGCCTTTCCGGTCCGGGGAGGCTGCATGATCTGTTCATTCAGTGCGAAGCAGTCACACCGGGTGAATTTAAATTACAAGGCGACACGGTAAACATTGATTACGGATTTCACCCTACGCCTTTTGGGAAATGTTTGCTGGCAGTCACGTCAAGAGGGATTTGTCATCTGGCGTTTGTTGGTGAATCAGAGCAATCAGAATTGACAAAATTAAAGAGGAAATGGGCAAATGCAACGATTGCACAGAATCCGGGAAAAACCGAAAAACTGGCTATTGCCATTTTTAAACCGGGCATAAAGCAAAGAAAAACAACCTTAAATTTATTTTTAAAAGGTACAAATTTCCAAATAAAAATTTGGGAGGCATTGTTAAAAATTCCTTACGGGAAAGTGGTTGCTTATGAAGATATCGCCCAATACATTCACAGGCCGAAAGCGGTGCGAGCCGTTGCAAATGCTGTTGCCGCGAACCCGGTTCCCTTTCTGGTTCCATGCCATCGTGTTATCCGCAAACTGGGAGACTTTGGTGGGTATCAGAGTGGTACCACCAGAAAAAAAGCGATCCTTGCCTGGGAGGCAGCGATGTCAATTAAGGAAAATCCACAACATAAAAATTCAATTCAGGAAATCCGGTTCAATCCTTCATAAAGAAGTTGACAATGCAGTTGTATTTGGATACATTTTACTTGCATTTTCAATAAGGTCATTTTCATCTCTTTTCTTTTGGAGGAAATCATTAAACATGAAAAACTTAACCAGGCGGATCCTTGCTTTTGTTCTATTCTGCTTTACTTTTTTGTCCACACAGCGCATTGAAGCGAATCCAGCCGCAGTAGCAGCCAAATTCGAAATTTCGTTTTCAAAAGAGATGAGCCGTGTGCCCTTAGACGGCAGACTTCTCATCATGCTTTCCACAGATGCATCAAAAGAACCCCGCTTTCAAATCAGTGACGGACCCAAAACTCAGCTCATTTTTGGTATCGATGTTGATAAAATGAATCCTAATGAAAGAGTCGCAATTGGCGCCAACGCCTACGGCTACCCAATAGAGAATTTGGCAAATATCCCGTCGGGCGAGTACTATGTTCAGGCTTTGTTGCACATTTACGAGACCTTCCATCGTAAAGACGGCTATGTGGTTAAACTCCCCATGGACCGTGGCGAGGGGCAGCACTGGAATCGTGCACCGGGGAATCTGTACAGTACACCACAAAAAATTACGTTCGCTCCTGCACAAAATGTGACGTTCGAAATTGCGTTGAACAACAAGATTTCCCCAATTCCGGATCCTCCGGAAACCAAATATATCAAACATGTTAAAATTAAAAGCAAACTGCTTTCGGAATTTTGGGGGCGTCCAATGTACCTTGGAGCACATATCCTCCTGCCGGAAGGTTTTGCTGATCATCCCGAAGCCCACTATCCGTTAGTAATTGATCATGGTCATTTCCCGTACACATTCAGCGGATTCCGCGAAGAACCACCTGACCCGAATTTGGAACCGGACTACAGCGCCCGTTTTAATATTCAAGGATACAATAAAATCCAGCAGGAATATGCCTATAAATTTTATAAAGACTGGACCGGGCCGAATTTCCCAAGAGTTTTACTAATCAAGATCCAGCATGCCAATCCCTTTTACGACGATTCCTACGCCGTAAATTCTGCGAATCTTGGCCCGTATGGAGATGCCATTACATACGAACTCATTCCTTACATTGAGAAAAAATTCCGCGGCATTGGCGCAGGTTGGGCGCGTTTTCTTTATGGGGGTTCTACAGGCGGCTGGGAAGCGCTGGGCGTGCAGGTGTTTTACCCTGATGAATACAACGGCTGCTGGGCTGCTTGTCCCGACCCCATTGATTTTCGGGCGTATACACAGGTGAACATTTATGAAAATAAAAACGCCTATTATCTCGAAAGTCAGTTTAAGCGAACACCCAGACCTGGGCACCGGAACTATCTCGGTGTAGTCAACGCTACGCTGGAAGATATGAACCACCGGGAATTGGCGCTCGGCACGCACAGCCGTTCAGGAGAGCAGTGGGACATTTGGGAAGCCGTCTACAGCCCGGTAGGCAAAGACGGGTACCCCGCACGCATTTGGGACAAGCGCGTCGGTGAAATCGACCATGAAATAGCGAAATACTGGCAGAAGAATTATGACCTCCGGTTTATTTTGCAACGGGATTGGGAGACGCTTGGTCCGAAATTAAAAGGCAAGATTCACATTTACTGCGGTGACATGGATAATTACTACCTGAATAATGCAGTTTATCTGATGGAAGACTTTTTAGAACATACAACAAATCCCTATTATGACGGTGAAGTGGATTATGGTGATCGTGCAGAACACTGCTGGAACGGCGATCACGAACGTCCCAATGCAATTTCACGGTTGCGTTATCACCAGATGTTTATTCCGAGAATTGTGACGAGAATTGAACAATCTGCACCAGCGGGAGCCGATTTAACGAGTTGGCGGTATTAGAGATTACTGAGAACTCGAATAGAATACTTCAAAAAGACCTTAAATACTTGCAGAACGAAACAGGCTATTTTCGGCTATTTAAAGCAAAACGGATATAACATAGAAAATCATTACTTAGGCCGCCCCAATAACCAAAGATTATTAAACGCAACAACAAATTTTAATTTAAAAAAAAATTATATTTTTTCTTGTTTTTCGAAATATTTTATTGTAAATTTTTTACGTTTAATTCATGTACACTTGTTTTAAGCGCTTTTATGTTGGTCCAGTTGCAAGGCAGTTCTTGTGTTTGGGTTCAGAAACGTGATTTCCAGATGGTAAATCCTAAATGTAACGTAAGAGGCTGGAACTTGTCTGTACGAGTAAATAATTAACAGAAGGATTTCTTCAATGGAAAAGGGTACTGTAAAGTGGTTCAATAACTCTAAGGGTTATGGATTCATCTCCAGAGAAGAGGGCGAAGATGTTTTCGTTCACTTTAAAGCAATTGCCGGAGATGGTTTCAAATCACTTGATGAAGGTGACCAGGTAGAGTTTGACGTAGAACAAGGACCCAAAGGATTACAAGCGGCCAACGTGAAAAAGTTATAGCCGAAACAGTCTTCGTCAAAACCCGGTAAGTTAAATTGCCGGGTTTTTTTGTTTACGCTTATCATCACACCCTTCCCTTTTCCGGTCGTCAACCTACTTGCGAACCAGAATTTCCTTGACATTCTCCCTCTGCATTATTTAACATACAAC
This sequence comes from uncultured Calditrichaceae bacterium, assembly GCA_964455375.1. Lineage (GTDB taxonomy): Bacteria > Zhuqueibacterota > Zhuqueibacteria > Oceanimicrobiales > Oceanimicrobiaceae > CAYVXE01. The sequence continues at coordinate 90,322 of CAYVXE010000001.1, read as the reverse complement.
AATGAAAATCACCAAAGTCATATCCTGGTCAGAAAATCTCGATTTGACGCGTCCCTATACAATCGCTTTCCAAACCATTCATTCGGTAGAGAATGTTTTCGTTTACCTGGAAACCGAGAGTGGATTAACCGGAATTGGCGCAGGTGCGCCGGCGGAGTTCATTACCGGGGAAACCATGGAAGCCTGTCAATCAATCCTAACGTCTAAATTGGAAGACCTCTTGCTGGGGCAGGATATTCGCTTGCTCGGTTGCCACAGTCGTGTTTTCAAACAAGAACTTGCCCAAACTCCGGCGGCACGGGCTGCGGTGGATATTGCCCTGCACGATATTTTTTCAAAATTCCTTGGAATTCCGCTTGTTGAATTGCTGGGAAAAGTTTACCAGAAATTACCAACATCCATCACCATCGGAATAAAAACTATCCCAGATGCTCTGAAAGAAGCAGAAGAATATCTGGCAAGAGGCTTCCGAATTTTGAAAATCAAAACCGGTGAGTCGGTTGAAAAAGACATTGAACTCGTCCACAAATTACGCGAAAGAATTGGGCAAAAAGCCGGAATCCGTGTGGATGCCAATCAGGGATATTCTGTCTCAGAGTTAGAAAAATTTCTCAGGGGCACAAGTAAACTAAATATCGAATTTATTGAACAGCCTTGCAAAGCCAGCGCGACTCATGAAATGCGTGACATTCCCGAAGAAGTCAGACAAAAGTGTGTCGCCGATGAAAGCCTGCACAGTCCGTCCGATGCCCTGCACCTGGCGACAAAACCTCAGTCATTTGGTATTTTTAATATAAAATTAATGAAATGTGGTGGAATTTCCCCAGCAGTGCAAATTGCAGACATTGCAAATCTTACCGGCATTGACTTGATGTGGGGATGCATGGATGAAAGCATCGTCAGCATCTCAGCAGCGCTGCACACAGCACTCGCCAGTCCTGCAACGAGATATTTGGATTTGGATGGCAGTCTTGATTTAGCCCGGGATGTGGTGAATGGCGGTTTCGTTCTTAAAGATGGCTACTTAAGTGTCACAAATCAATCCGGCCTCGGTGTTACGCTTAAAAAGGATTTTACATAGGATGGCTGATTCGGCAATTGTTTTCACCCATGATTTGCTCAACACCAGTTTTGCTAAAACCTGCCATGGTCTGTTACGCGGCACAAACAGATATGAGGTTTTAGCGGTCATCAATGCAGATCACGCCGGTCGGGATGCAGGAGAAATTCTGGACGGAACACCCCGCGGAATTCCTATTTTTGACTCCTTAGAGTCTTTTCTTCAACAGTCAACTCAAAAGCCAAAATATTGTGTCGTCGGCGTGGCGTTTCCCGGCGGCCGACTACCAGAGGCATGCAGGCGCGAACTTTTCACTGCAATGAAGAATGGTCTGTCAATCGTTTGCGGGCTGCATGAATTTCTTAGTGAGAACCCGGAATTTAGACGATTGGCCCAAGAGAACAACGTTGAATTGATCGATATCCGGAAACCGCGCCCTACGGCTGACCTGCACTTCTGGTCCGGCGAAATTTACTCCATACGCCCTCCTGTAATTGCGGTACTGGGTACGGACTGTGCAGTGGGCAAACGCACGACCGCCAGATTCATAATGGAAACCTGTCATGCAAATGGCATCAAGGCTGAATTGATTTACACAGGCCAAACCGGCTGGATGCAGGGTTACAAACACGGCTTCATTTTTGACGCCACACCGAACGATTTCGTCAGTGGAGAAATTGAACGGGTCATTCTCGAATGCGCCAGAGAATCCAAACCGGATATCATTTTCATAGAAGGACAGTCTTCCCTGCGCAATCCGTCAGGACCGTGTGGCTCGGAATTTTTGCTGTCAGGAAATGCAAAGGGCGTCATTTTACAGCACGCACCGTCCAGGAAGTTTTTCATTGACCTGGAAGATAGTGGGTGTCAAATACCTCAGGTGAAGGATGAAATCGACCTGATTCGTCATTTTGGAGTTGAGACGTTAGCAGTTACCTTGAGTGAAGAAGGCTGGGATGATGAAAAAATGCACCTCTACAAAAATGAACTTTTCGAAGAAATAAAAATTCCGGTTATCAGACCACTTGTCGATGGCGTCGAATCGCTCATCCCCTTACTACGAAATTTAATTGCCACAAGTGGTGACATTCCGGGTTGACTCTTTTCTTAAAAATGAGTACATAGATAACACCTGATTGCAGGAAATTTCTTCGTATGCACTGAAACAATTTTGTTCAACGACTTAATAAACTTAATTAATCTTCAAATAAACCATCTCAAAAAAGGAGGTCGTTATGGCAGACAGTGTCTATAAAGTCGTGGAATTAGTAGGCTCCAGTAGTTCTTCCTGGGAAGAAGCCGCTAAAAATGCAGTTGAGACTGCTGGTAAAAGTCTTAAAGATCTACGGGTTGCTGAGATTAGTAAGCTGGATATGAAAGTCGAAGACGGAAAAGTTGTCGCATATCGCGCTAAGGTTAGTTTATCTTTCAAATATGTGACCGGCGACTGATACTTACTTACACAACCGTTTCAAACAAACTCACCAGTTCAATGTGTGCAGTCATGGGGAACATATCCACCGGCTGCACATGTTTTAACTGGTATTGAGATCCACACAAACTTTTCGCATCTCTGGCAAATGTCGTAGGGTTACAGGACACGTAAACGATTTTTCGCGGTTGCAATTTCAATACCTGGCGGAGGACATCTGCGTGCATACCGGCTCTTGGAGGATCAATTATCATAACATCCGGTTTACCCCGGGTTTGCACGTCTGTTGATTCCATGTCCAACGTTTCTCTCAAATCACCAGCAACAAATTCACAATTTTCGACATGATTCAATTCTCGGTTCTTTTTTGCATCGCTCACAGCATCTTCCACAATTTCAAACCCTATCACCCTTTTCACTCGGTTTGAAATAAACAACGAAATCGTACCTGCTCCCGAATATAAATCATAAACCAGTTCATCACCCTGAAAATCTGCGAAACGAACAACGGTTTCATACAATAATGCTGCACCTTTCGTATTGGTTTGAAAAAACGAATTTGCTGAGATTTGAAAGGTACAATGTCCGATTTTCTCCTTAATTGTTCCGGGTCCGAATAACACACGCTCTTCATCCCCGACGGCGATCTGTGCTTTTCTGCGATTAATATTATGTACCACAGTTGTGATAAACGCAAAGCGTTTTCTCAGTTCATTGACCAACTCATCCACTATCACATAATTGTCCTTACTTTCGGCCGTCACCACATTCACCATAAAATCCGCTGTATTCTTGCCGTCCCGAAAAACAAGATGGCGCCAGAAGCCGGTGTGATCCCTCGTACTGTATGGCAAAAGACCGCTCTGTTTGGCAAAATTCCCGATAAAATTTAACACCGGTACGCTGTCTTCAGACTGCAAATGGCAGGTATCCAAATCCAATATTCTATCGAACCGGCCGCGAATGTGCAAACCGAGAGCAAAATCTTTGGACTTTTTCAATTCAGGCAGATTGAGTTCCTCACTTGTCAGCCAGCGCTGGCGGCCAAATGAGTATTCCATTTTATTGCGGTAGTAAAACAAGTCAGGGGAAGGTTTCAACGCTTCAACATGAGGATTCCTGAAGCCGCCAATGTGTTCCAGGCTTTCGACAATTTGTTGCGTTTTGTATTTTTTTTGTGCTTCATAGTCTAAATTTTGAAATCTGCAGCCACCGCACACACCGAAATGCGGGCATCTCGCTTCAACAACTTCACTGGATTGTTGAAGAATTTCCAGAACCCTGGCTTCAGCAAAATCTTTTTTCTTTCTGACAATTTTAACTTTAACTTCCTGTCCAGGCAATCCACCATCGATAAAAATCACGTAGCCGTTTATTCTGGCCACACCACGTCCACCAAAAGCTAAGGAGTCAACCTGCAACTCAATCGTTTGCCCTTTTTTAATCTTAATGTCCATAATTCATCATTAGATCAATCCTTTACATCTGCGAAAATCCGTGGGCCAAAGGTTTTTGCTTAATAGCACACGGATAAACACTGCTTAAAAAGATCAACACGGATTAATTCTTGTTTTGAAATGAGCATTTGTTGTGCAACAGCAAATCCCATTCTCTTAGGTTCAATTACCAGCGCACTCTCCTAAAAATCCGTTTCATCTGTGAAAAACTGTGGGCTAAATTTTTTGCTTAATGGCACACGGATAGATACGGGTACTATGGATTCTCACGGATTAATTTGTTTTTTAAAATCGTTTGTAAATATTTTTCTAATAAATTCCGGTTCCGGACCAAAATTCATTAACAACCCTACTTCCATTCGGGTCGACTTTAAATAATTAATCAACTGCGCTGAATGCTCTTTGTGTAGTTTGTCAATCGCCTTTATTTCAACAATTACTTTATCGTCCACAACGACATCTGCATAATAAGAGCCCACAATTTTACCTTCAAAATGAACATTAATGGGCATTTGTTGTACAGTATCAAATCCTAATTCTTTCAGTTTAATTACCAGTGCATTTTCATACACCTTTTCTAAGAAACCAAAACCTAAAATATTATATACATCATAAAAACAACTTATGACTTTCTCAGTGATTTCTTCATGAAGCATAAGAAATTCCATTAATCTGTTACATCCGCAAAAATTCGTGGCAAAAGTTTTTACATAATAGCACACGGAAAGATACGGATAAAATAGATTCTCACGGATTAATTCGTATTTAAAAATGAGTATTTGTTGTGAACGCAAAAAATCCATCACAATCCGTAACATCTGTGAAAATCCGTGGGTAACGGTTTTTGCTTAATAGCACACGGATAAACACTGCTTAAAAAGATCAACACGGATTAATTCTTGTTTTGAAATGAGCATTTGTTGTGCAACATCAAATTACCAGCACATTCTGAATAAATCCATCACAATCCGTTACATCTGTGAAAATCCGTGGGCGAAGTTTTTTTACTTAATGGCATCCAGAATTGATTATTTCAAAATCGGAATAATTTCTTTCTGAATCGGGCCGAAGACTTGCGGACCATCTTCAGAATAATAAACATTGATTTCACTACGAATACCGAATTCCGGCAAATAGACGCCTGGTTCAATCGTAAATCCCATGCCGGGAATGATGACACGCTGATCCTGGGTTTCCAGACTATCGATATTCACACCGTTGCCGTGTAAATGCGTATCCAGACTGTGACCGGTGCGATGGTCGAAATAGTCTCCATAGCCAGCGGCAGTAATGACGTCCCGGACCCGCTTATCCACTTGCCACCCCTGAATTGTTTTATTCTCACTCGCCGCATCTTCCAGGAGTTTTAACCCGGCATCTCGGCCAGCAGTTACGACTTTAAACACCCTGTCGTGTCTGGATTCAATGGTGACACCGACGTACCCCATCCAGGTAATATCTCCCCAAATAGCT
>CAYVXE010000001.1:72809-84800 GCA_964455375.1 uncultured Calditrichaceae bacterium | reverse complement strand
GGATTCAATGGTGACACCGACGTACCCCATCCAGGTAATATCTCCCCAAATAGCTTGCGGATCATTTTCTTTGCTGAACAAGTCAATGAGCACAAGATCGCCTTCTCGAATGGGACTGAATTTCTCAGCAGTCGGTGCATAATGCGGATTACTGGCGTTCGCATTGACAGCCACAATGGGCGGTTCTTCGGTGGACATATTTTGTTTGGAAAAACTTTCCAGAATAAACGTCTGAACCTCCAATTCGTTTACTGCATCACCGGCTTTAATTTTCTCACCGATACGTGCAAATGCTTCATTTTTAATACGGTCAACCTGGGCGGCGGCACGTTTGTGGGATTCCAACTGCTCTTTGCTCCACCTGCTTTGAAAATACTGGACAAGATTCGCCGACGTTACAATCTCAAATCCCAGGCTGCGGACCATTTCAATGGTTCCGGCGTCCACGCAAGAAACGTACGGAATTGCAGCCTTGGGAGAATATTCCATGGCGATTTTCTTGTTCGTTCCAAGCATCGTTTTTAATTTCTCCTCCAACTGTTCCCAACTGACGTAATAATCGAAATCAGCCGGTGGATCAGGAAAGTTAGATCGTTCAATCTTGTGAACCAGCAATCGTGGGTCACCCGACCTTGGTATGAAGTAGAACCATCTGCGTGTCAGTAAAGCATCTTCACGCAAGTGGAAAAAGGATGTTGCGATATAATTTTGGCCTCTGAAATCAAAAATGAGCCAACCGTCAATATCGTGTTCATTTAAATACGCCTGTATTTCACTTAAATTTTTGACTGACATGCCGACCCTCCAATTAATTAATCCTGTAAAATCCGTTTAGCGCCAATGTAGCGCTGTCGGTAATATTTCTCACTTAATCTGGAAATTACAACTCCCCTGGTGGTGCTTGCATGTGCAAATTTTCCATTTCCAACATAAATCCCCACATGTGAAACGCCCCTTTCCTCAATATTGCGAAAAAAAACCAAATCTCCAAAAATGAGTGTATCTTTAGGCACGTCCCGCCCTTCTTCATAGATTAATTTCGCCCGATGCGGTAATGGGACATTGAGGGCTTCATGATAAACAACACTCACAAACCCGGAACAGTCCATGCCGCGACTGGTGGTTCCGCCCCAGCGATAGGGGACACCAAGATAGGTCTCAATTCGCTGCGTTAGTTTCCTTTCTATTGTGCTGAGATTTCCCCTTGGCTGATCGTTATTCGGCGGAGATTCGTGCCTTGAAGGAGGGTCTGGCGGTTCATCAGACCGATAGCGTGGATTCGGGCGAACCCCCGCACAACCGGCAAGAGCTAATTGCAAAAATACCAGTCCGATGACGCAATTTTTAAATTTCATTTACGCAACCACTTCAGGTAAAGTGAGCGAACCGTTTGGTAGAACATAGGTGGAATGCTTTTCAGGTAACATTGTCCTTACTAAATTCAATCCTTTTTCTAAACTTGCTACAGGAATCATTCCCAGTTTTCTAACTAAAGCATCGGGCAGTGACGATAAAAGCACAATTTTTGCCTTTTTTGTTTTTTCCTGAATGGAAACCGCCGTCGTAGCATTTAAGGTGAACTGTTGCGACAAAGCAAGTCTGCGCTCATCCTCGCTGGAAAAATCAAACCACTCGAGAAACGTTTTTGAGCCAACTCCCTGACTGCATTCCGCCAATATGAAAATCACACCGCCATCCTTTACGCACTGATATGCATTATAAAGGGTTTTATGCGCCTGGATAACATTAATATCCTTGGGAAATCCACCACAACTCGCCAGTACAAAATCTGCTTTCTCTTTGACACAAATTTTAAATATTCTATTTACATAATCACAGGCGAGTTTGTGAGTTTCAAACAACTCCCCACTAAAAGCGGCGATCATTTTACCGTTTTCATTAAGCACCGTTTCAAACAGGAAATCAACGTCCAGCCATTGGAGTGCTTCACGAATATCTTCCTGAATGGGATTGTTCTCAATGGTTCCGGGACGACAAAAAGGATGCAGCCCACTACTCTTTGATTCAATAGCAAGTGCATGATTTTTTGTAATGGTTTCATAGCCGGCGCATCCCGGTACAATCATCTTGGGACCGCCACCGAAGCCGGCAAAATAATGATGCACCACGGTTCCAGCCACCAATAGTCGATCGCACTCCAAAACTCTGCGATTCACATATACCGGCGTGCCAAATCCGGTTTCACCAACGTAAACCAACACATTTCGATTTTTGCTATCGTGTTCAAACACGTCTAAACGGCCCAGCATGTCTTCACCAATAATAGCCGTTATTTCCTCATCTGTGTGGCCTGTGTGGGAACCGTTTGCCAAAAGGATTTGGATATCTGAATCCAATATATTTTGAAGATTGAGTAGATTGACCAGGACCGGCAAAAACTCACGAGATGCGCACTTCCGTGTTTTGTCCGGTAAAACAATGGTTGTTTTATTGCGGCTGGAAAAAAGCTGTTCTATTTCGGATGAATGAATTGGAGACGCTAAACTCGCCTCAATAATATTTTGTGAATCCTGATGTTCTCCATGAGACTGTATTTTTAATACACCGAGAAGATTCTCTTGAAGTATCTCTACCGCTAAATATTCCTTGCCGTAAGCTAATAATAAACCAGCCACATTTCCCTTCCGGACATCATTCTCAATAAAAATCAAAATAGAGAAAAAGGCATTGAAAGTCAAATTGATTTTGGTCGCCGGGTACCGAAACAAAACAATGTTTCAGTTTTGAACAAGAAATTACGAAAAAGGAGTTTAAATCCGAAACCATAAAATAATCTTAATTTATTTAATAACAACAGCTTAAATTATTTAATAATTATTTGTTGATCGTGGCATAATTTTCGCAAATGAACTGTTACTTAAATTGGGGGCCATTAGAACGCACCAGGTCTGAAACAGACAACTAACAAAAGAGGCACAACTTGAAAGAAATCTTCTTAGTTGGAAACGGTGACAGCGAAATGTTAAAAAAACTACAAAATTCTCCTCATTACAAAATTCAAAAAACTCAAAATCCGCAAAAGGCAGAAAAACTGATTAACAAATGTGACCCGGACTTCGTTTTATGTTCCGGCACGATTCAAATCGATCAAGACGGCAAGTATTATATAGAACTCTAAGCCAAATCTCTTGACCTAATCTCTTTCTTTTTTTACCTTCCTGAAATCTTAGTCTCTATCCCTTACGATGGATTTCAGGAAAATTATGCCCAATCCAGCATTCTTTGTTCTAACTGTGTCATTTCTTATTTACGCCACACTATTAACATTTCTGATAGCGGGGGTTTTTCGTTTGCCCAAAAAGCGGTGGTCAAAGCAAGTGTCGGTCTCGGTAGTCATTGCGGCTCGGAACGAAGAAAAAAATATTGACCTATGTGCACAGGCTGTTTTAAATCAATCGTATGCGCAAGATAAAACTGAAATCATCATCGTAGACGACCGCTCAACGGATGGGACAGACGAAATCTTAAACAGATTGCAAAGAACGAAAAAGCAACTCCACGTAATCCACATCGAGAACGGCAAGTCCTTCAAAAGCCCTAAGAAAGCCGCTTTGAGTCTTGGCATTGCAAATGCAACCGGCGACATCATATTTACCACCGATGCTGATTGCCTGCCACCGAAAAACTGGCTTAAGAACACCGTCAACCTTTTCAGCCATGAGACCGGGGTTGTTGTCGGAGCGGCCCCGTTTTTTGAACAAAAATCCATCTGGTCAAAGGTCTTAGCCTTTGACAATCTATCAAAAGCCTTTGTGGCTGCAGGCGCAGCCGGCTGGAATATCGGCTTGACCTGCACCGGACGAAATCTCGCTTATCGCAAACGTGTTTTTAAAGAGATCAATGGCTTTTCGGAGATCGAACACAGCCTTTCCGGAGATGATGATTTGTTCCTACAAACCGTGAGCAAGCACACGTCATGGAAAATCAATTATTCACTCAATCCTGAAACGGTCGTTCCAAGTGCTGCACCACCTGACTTGAAATCCTACATAAAACAAAAACGCCGCCATGTTTCTGCCGGTAAATATTACGGCCTTTCTCAAAAATCCGCTTATTTCCTATTCGATTTAACAAATCTGCTTCTATTTGCCGGAGTCGTAGCGACCTTATTTACTCACGGTGGCTGGCAGGCTTCTGTGTTTCTCTTTCTCGGAAAATTGCTTTTTGATTTTTTTGCTTTATCTTTAATCACCAACAAACTGCAAAAAAATCATCTTCTGGTTTATTTCCCGCTGTGGGAATTGTTTTATGTTGTAAGCCAAACCTTCATTGCCCCGCTGGGATTTTTTGGTAAAATAACATGGAAAAATTAGCTGAAACAATCCACCAAATGCTCATAGAGACCGAAACCTTACCACCGGAATCTCACCCCAATTACCGATTGTGGGCGAACTATGCAAAGTTTGCCCGGAACAGGGGAACCCTCACAGCAGATATTTTGGAACACGAAACATCCGTTAGAAATGCCGATGTTCTGGACGTTGGTTGCGGTGAAGGTGGCACTGCACTCGAATTGGCTTTAAGGGGAGCAAACGTCACCGCAATAGATTTCAATCCGGCAAAAATTCAGAGACTAAAACAAAAAACTTTACATATTAGAAATTTAACTGTTTTAGAAAAAAATGCCAAGGAACTCTCTTCTCTAAATATAAAATTTGACCAGGTGGTTTTGCAGGATGTTCTTGAGCATCTCTCCGAACCGGAAGCGGTTCTGCAAACTATCGCCGATATGCTAAAACCCGGGGGAAAACTTTTTCTTTCCACTCCGAACCGCTGGTCACCTTTAAACTTTGTTAATGACCCGCACTGGAATTTGCCTGTGGTTGCAATTCTACCCAGAAAGGCCGTTGCCTTCTTTATTCTTAAAATTGTGAAAAGAGAACAAGTACAAAGAAACGATTTTGCTGCTTTGTTGTCTCTGAAAAAATTAAAAACAAATTTAAGCAATGTGAACTTGACCCCCCGTTTTGTACACACACACATCGCAAACGCCTTGTTCACAAAACCCACTTCGGTTGTAAACAGCGAATTGCACTTGAGAATCGTTGCAATTATGAAAAAACTGCATCTCGCTAAATTCGTAGAATCTCTGGTAAATGATCGGTTTGGTTTATTCAATTATTTCATCAATCCCACCTGGTATTTGATTGCTGAAAAAGACGCATCGCTATGAAAGAACTTCCACTGCAATCCATTATCAAATCCCTGACACTTAAGCGGCTGACGAACGCTGCAAAAGCAGTGAGTGCCTTCGTGATATCGAGCACTTCGAAGAAACCCGTTACCTGGGGAAAGCCGTTTATCTTGACCGTAGAACCGACCAATCTTTGCAATTTGCGCTGTCCGCTGTGTGTGACAGGAAATGGATCCATGCAGCGCACAACCGGCTTTATGGATTTTCGGACTTTCAAACAAATCATCGACGATGCTGAAGAAACACTGATTTATCTACTCCTGTATCAACAGGGAGAACCGTTTCTCCACAAGGATTTTCTACAGTTTGTCACTTACGCCAAAAGTAAACAAATTTGTGTCGCAACCAGCAGTAACGGGCATTATTTCAGCGAAGAAGTGGCTAACAAAACCGTAGCCTCCGGCTTGGACAGTCTCATCGTTTCCATCGATGGCATCGACCAGAAGAGTTACGAAACCTATCGAGTTGGCGGCAATCTCGACCATGTCCTTCAAGGGGTCCGCAATCTTGTATCTGAGAAAAGGCGTCAGAAAAGTAAAACCCCGCACATCCAACTACAGTTTCTTGTCATGCATCACAATGAACACCAGGTTAAAGCGATGCGAGAACTGGCGAGAGAACTGGGCGCCGACAACTTTCTTATTAAATCCGTGCAGGTTGAGACTCTTTCGGAAGCAGCCGTCTGGCTGCCTCAACGGGAGTCCTTTAAAAGGTACAAAAATGACAACGGGGAATTGAGACTCAAACGTACGGGAAAAGGGTCCTGCCCACGACCGTGGACAAGCTCCTTGGTGAACTGGGACGGCAGCATCGCCCCGTGCTGTTTCGACAAACATGGGCACTTTACGTTTGGAAAAATAGACTCAAAAAATCACTTAAAAGGAATTTGGGAATCAACAGACTATGCTCACTTCCGAGAAACCATATTACGCAACAGACAATCCATCGATATTTGTGCCAACTGCACGCAAGGCGTCCATTTCTATTTTTAGATCGCAAATTTCGTTCTGGATAAAAGTGTGTATCGCGCTTCTGGTGCTTGTTCTATTAATCTCAAAAATATCGATCACACAAATCACACTTGCTTTTAGCTCCGCTCAGCCCGTCTGGTTAATCATTGCCGGACTTCTTCTCATCCCAAACATCTCGGTGCAGGTATGGAAATGGCAATATTTACTAAAATGGGTTAGCAGAAAAGTTCCCTATCATGCCGCATTTCGGTCACTTGTAATCGGATATCCATTGGGTTTCATCACACCGGGGAGAGTAGGTGACATTGGACGTGCGTTTTTCGTGCAAGAAATTCCTCACAAACTTGCTCTTAAGTTAGCAATTTTAGACAAACTCACCAATCTTATTGTGATACTTTTCACCGGTGCAATAGCCATATTATTGTTGGATATACCTACTTTTTCCAGTGCGGTAAACTCGATTTTATACATCCTTATTTTTCTGTTAATGGTTCTCGTATTTACTTTCTGCGTTTCGAATCGACTACAAAACAAATTGGGACATTTATTAAACAACCAACCAGTTAACTCCGGCAGACTCCTGGTCACATTTTCTTTCTCTCTCATATTCACGTTTATCTTCTACACACAGCTAAGTCTACTCGCTTACGGTTTTTCACACTTAAATATTTTTGAAGCCTACACAGCGTCCGCAGCCGCATTGATGGCCAAAACAGTTCTCCCAATCGCCTTCGCCGACCTGGGTATTCGGGAAAGCGCCGTAATTTATTTTTTCGGTCGCATCGGCCTTGAACCAGCCGCAGCGTTTTATGCGGCATTGCTGCTTTTTTTCATCAACGTGGCTTTACCGGCTTTGCTTGCACTCCCGCTTTTACTACAAACAAAAAAATACTCACCTAAGCCATGACTCAACAAACCGAAAGCAGCAATTTTTTCTTGCCTTTTTTGTGGCGTATGCCAGGCAACGCCGTTTACCTGACATTCGACGATGGACCGGATCCAGACCACAGCACTAGAATCCTTGACATCCTAAAAAGGTATCAAATTCAAGCCACCTTTTTTGTCATTGGCGAAAAAACGGAAAAACACCCCGATATTGTTGCAAGAATGATTGCCGAAGGTCACACTGTTGGAAATCACACTCACACGCATCCGCATTTAGTGGGAAAAACAAAAGAAATGATTCGGCGGGAAATTGAAAAAACAGACTTTGCAATTCAAAATATAACAAGTAAAAAACCATGCCTTTTTCGGCCGCCGTACGGGCAATTCGGCTTGGCGCTCCTGCAGGTTCTCAAGGCAACCGACCACCGTTTGGTTCTGTGGAACCAATCTGTAAAAGATTATAAAAAACATGCCAATGCTTCAACAATTACCAAAAGGCTAAATACAGTGCATTCCGGACAGATCGTGCTTTTACATGACGGTCATAAAAATTCACCCATCACTGCAACTGCACTGGAATTGACTTTAGAACACTTAATGCAGTCCGGGATTAGATTTGCACCATTAAATGAAAAAGTCAACTAAATGAACGTCCTCCTACTATTTTTATCCGGCATATTTTTACCGCTGCTTTTATGCTATATTTTCGCATTGCAAAAGCTCACAAACGGAATAGGGCCTCCCAGGAAAGGGAAAAACCGGAAACTCCACACGGTCTCAGTCATCATTCCGGCCCGTAACGAAGAACTGCATATCGGACGGTGCCTGCAAGCCTTACTTCAGCAAGACTACCCCTTTCAGCTTTTACAAATTCTTGTAATCGACGATCGCTCCGAAGACAGGACTGCGGAGGTGGTGAAACAATATAGCTGCATGAGCCGCACGATTGAACTGATCCAAATCAAGGAGACAAAACCGGGGTTTTCTCCTAAAAAAAATGCGCTTCATGAAGGGATTCAGCACGTTACCGGAGAGATCATTTTTACCACAGATGCCGATTGCATACCGGGGCCGCACTGGATTTCTCAAACAATGCTATTTTTTGAAGCCGGGACAGGAATGGTCGCAGGTTACAATCCATATAAAATATTAAGCACCAATGAGAATAGTTTTACCGAAATGTTGAATTTAGATTATTTTGCTATGGCCGCCGTGGCCGCGGCATGTGCCAACTTAAATTATCCGGTCAGTTGCACAGGCGGAAATCTCGCCTACAGAAAATTGGTTTATGAGGAGACGGGTGGATTTGCTCAATTCAGCAACTTGCCGTCGGGTGACGACGATTTGTTTATGCAACAAGTCCGGGAAAAAACAAAATGGCAAATCCGTTACAGCACAAATCCACAGACTTTTGTGCCTACCGAGCCGCCGACTTCATTCAAAGAATTTGTTCTACAAAGAATCCGCTATGCCTCGAAAGGACGATTTTACGCAAAACCGGTCTCCCTCACGTTGATGGCTGTTTATCTTCTCAACTTAATTCTTGTGGTGATTTCTGTCTTAACAATAGTCGACTTGAATTTTCTTGCCCCGGCCATCACAGGTTTTTTTATTAAGTCAATTGCCGAATTGATTTTTCTAAAAAAAGCTGCTAACATATTTTCATACAAATTCAGGAAGGTTACCTTTTGGCTGACCGCCTTTCTGCATCCGCTATATATTACAATCGCCGGCCTTTTGGGACAAGTCAGTGGGTTTTCCTGGAAAGGTGAAAATTACGCCAGGAATAATTTGACAGACGGACCCTTTTATGGCGCTACCGGTAAACGTTCTCGCCCTTTTGCAAGGCAGACAAAACTGTAATAATCAGAAGAGGCTATCCGTGTGCATTTTGCACATTTTTGAATTCAGAAAATATCGACGAATTTATCAGCCAAAAATTTTTATGGAATAAAATATTATTTATTACAATATTATTTAGTAGAAATACCACCAAATTAGTAAACAAATTACGGCACAGCTCCTGTCATTATTCTTACAGGTCGAACATGAAATACGCATCGTTATTTGCCTTAGCTCTGCTGCTACTTTATTTTTTTGCAGGATGTACCAGCAGTCCGTTGGGAGAGAATCAGATATCTCTCGGGAAAAGGCAATTAAAGGGCTCTGTTTTATTAAGTGATGGTGTGCCCCCTTCGGACATCTATGTTTGGTTGGACGGCTTCAACATTGGAACGAGAACCGACGAAAAAGGGCATTTTGATTTGGTCTTACCAGCTCCTGCAAGTCAGGCTGGTGGCGGCATCAGCGGGGCTTTTCACATTTACTATTATTTGGCAAATTATAGTTTAGACTCCACACTGGTCGGGATCAGCAAAGGTGAATTCATTTTTGGACAAAATGGAGTCAGTAGTAAAGGTGAACTGGTTTCTCCCATACGATTACCCAGAAAATTAAAGATCACAACCACGGCAATTCCTACATTCATCAGTGTGGAAGAACTAATCATGGGTACACCAAGACTTGTTGCCATAAGCGTTGAACTTGAAGCCGGTAATGACCCGGTTACAGTGATTTTTCCAAAACAAAGCGGCGATATTTTAGGCCCCATGATTTTTAGAAACACAGAAACCAATGAGGCCATTTTTTTAGGTTCAACAATAACGGGGATTCCCTCTCCCGACACCCTAACGTTACAAAAAAGTAATCTTATTAGACTGGTTGCCGTGCCAATGTCCCCCAACTTAATGCCATTTGGTCAGTATGAACTCATTCCATTTTTGTATGTCAAAGATGACAATGTTCCGGATGAATTAATCCGCAGTCTGGGAGATGGTGTTTTCTTTTTAACTGCAAATTTTTTAAATCTTCCAATGAAACGTAACACCGCTGTTTTTAGCTACCAGCCATAACACATAATTATTTCGCAACTTCATCTTTATCCTTGAAATTATTTCTCGAAATACCTATGTTACCTCAATTTTGAATCATTGCACGGGTCACGCTATTTTCGGAAATCCTTCATGTCCATTTTTCTTCTAAACGTTTTCACACTCGTACTGTTGTTTTATCTACTGCAAACTATTCTATTTCTTATTGGGTCGAAACGATTAAACTATACAAAAACGACCGCACACCCGAAAATCTCTATTCTCGTTGCCCTTCGTGATGAGGAAAACTCTGTTCGTGCATGTGTCAATTCATTGTTAAAACAAAATTATCCCGGGGATAAATTGGAGATTATCCTGGTAAATGATCGATCGAATGACCTGACAGCTAAGATCATTGACTCCTTCAAAAACAAATCATCCCTGATAAAGACTGTACACCTGAGACAGCACCTGCACGGTCTTTCCGGTAAAGCAAGTGCCGTGGCACAGGGAGTTGAGCACTGCACGGGCGAATTGATTCTCATAACCGATGGCGATTGCTGCGTACCGCCCCAATGGGCAAAAACGCACGCCTCCTACTATACAAATGATGTCGGTATGGTGGGCGGTTTTACACTTTTGGACGACAAAAATGACGACACCTCTTTTTTCGGAAAAATACAATCACTGGATTGGGCATATCTCCTGTCGGTGGGGACCGCCGCAATTGGATTAGGGATACCATTGAGCATTCTCGGAAACAATTTTTCCTTCAGAAAAGCAGCTTATGATGCGGCCGGTGGATATCGAAGCATGGGTTTTACCATCATTGAAGACTTTGCCCTGATGAAAGCACTTCTAAACAAAACAAAGTGGCAAGTGCGCTACCCCATTAATGCAGATATGCTGGTCAGAAGTTTACCCATGCCGGACGTGCAAACTTTTTTACAGCAACGCAAGCGCTGGGCTGCGGGCGGAAAGGAGGTCGGAATTTATGGCAAATTCCTGATGCTCATCTCCACGTTTACCCACATTCTGCTCCCTGTTTCATTTTTTTATTTTGACGAAACAACCACTCCCATTTTAGCATCGGCGCTCATTTTTCTGTCGGATTTTCTGTTATTATGGCGTACCACAGGAAGAGTAAATCGGCGTGATTTGTTGAACTTTTTTTTCCCATGGGAATTTTTCTATTTTTTCTATACAATATTTTTCACACCCGTGCTCCTACTGCCCACAACCGTCACCTGGAAAGGCATCTCTTATGAATGGAAATTCAATTGGCAGCTTAAACGCATGTTTGTAAAGACAACGACCTAAACAGGAAGTGACGGAATTTACAGTGCATACTTTTTTCCCCTTTTTTGAGAATCATGCCTCCCTGCATTCGACCTGTGTGGAGCTCATCTCTCTCGCTACGCTATTTTTTTTATATGCTGAAACCCATTACTCGTTTAAAGGTATCTACAGCAGACTCAAAAAGAAAGAACCGGAAATTATCGCAGACGTCCCTTTCAGAATTGAACCGGGGGCATCTCTTCCAGTTCTCATTTTTATAAAAGATGCCCATCTGCATCCGTTGTTTTTGCAGCACGTGTCCATTACAATTAAAACCGCAACCTTTCAAAAGACCTATCAACGAGCTTTCAATGATCAGGCTATCAACGCTCAATTCTGGTACCATATTATTGAAATCACCCCTGAGAATACTCTAACCGGGTTGGTGGAAGTGGACGTGCAAATAATGGTCGAGTGTGACAAACAACGATTGGTTGTCAAAAATGACAATTATGCCTGTACAAGCCATCGGCCGTTCACGGTTTATTTTGCCAGGCAACCACTGCCGAAAGCCTCTAAATGGTTTTTCGGCGATGTGCATTGTCATTCTCATTACACAAATGATCAGGTTGAATTCGGCGCACCGTTAGTCGCCTGTAAAAGATTTGCGAAACCGCTCGGTCTAAACTTTTTTTGTGCTACAGACCATTCATACGACTTAGACGATTTAACCGATAATTACTTAAAGAATGATCCGCAGTTGAAAAAGTGG
>CAYVXE010000001.1:0-72709 GCA_964455375.1 uncultured Calditrichaceae bacterium | reverse complement strand
CTTAGACGATTTAACCGATAATTACTTAAAGAATGATCCGCAGTTGAAAAAGTGGGTTTCTTTTCACAAAGAGGTTTCAGACCTGAATAATGAATCGTCAGATTTCCTCATTGTACCGGGCGAAGAAGTTTCTATTGGGAATGCGAAAAAGGCCAATGTTCATTTGCTCATTCTGAATCATCCTGAATTTATTCCCGGCTCAGGAGACAGCGCCGAAAAGTGGTTCCGCACCAAACCGACATTACAAATTCCGGAGGTCTTAAATAAACTGAATGGCACCACGGTCTCTATTGCCGCCCATCCTGAACTAAAACCGCCACTGCTCGAAAGACTGTTTGTGGGACGGGGAAAATGGGAAACTCTGGACTACCAGCATGCAAGTTTACATTCCATGCAAGTCTGGAACGGTTCGGAAAACGGCTTATTTGCTGGAATCGACTGCTGGAAAAAACTCCTGCTCAACGGAAAAAGGCTCTTCATAACCGGAGGCAATGACGCGCACGGTAACTTCAACCGGTTTCGACAGATCGGATTTCCCTTTTTCACCATGAATGAACATCATCAACATCTGTTTGGGAAAGTGAGAACCGCAGTGTATTTGAAAGACAAATTTTCGCTAAATTCGGTTTTGCAAGCAATCCGTCACGGGAATACGGTGATAACTGATGGGCCGTTTGTGGAATTGCGGGTCACAAATGAACATGGTTCAGAAGCTGTTACCGGCGAAACCTTGGCCGGAACTGATTTTCTGCTGACTGCAAATTTTTTGTCCACAGAAGAATTCGGGCCACTCACAGAGGCAACACTGTTTTTGGGTGATTTGCAAAAAAAGACTGAACAAACTTTTCGTACAAGGAAGGATTTCGCTTCTGCATTCGAGCACACTGAAACCATGCAATTAGAAAACCACTCGTCCTTTTACCTGCGCGTTGAACTTACGACGGTCAAAGATAAAAACACATTCAGATGTTTCACGAATCCCATCTGGTTGAAACGTGAACCAACCCACAAATAGAGCCCCTACCGTCTACGAGTAATTCAATAAGCCAAATTGCGCCCCATGAGGCAATTGCGACCGAACCATTCGTATTATCGAGATAGCCTGTTTCTCAGAAATAACAACAGCCAGGCATAACTCCTTAAAAAAGTCTGATTTTTCTGGCGATTTTCTTCAAACCCCTACCGAATTTCTTGGAAATTATTTTTACGTGGCGCTCTTTCCCCTCACCTAAACTCACCGTTTCTACACCGGCAATTTCCTGTATTTCATTGTGAATAATATAGCGCTCAAAACTTCCCATGGGGTCAAGCTCAATATCCGCACCGCTGTCCAGGGATTCCAGTGCCTTTGCACGGGCGAATTTTTTCAAATTTTCCACGGGATAAATTAATAATGTAAACCTGTCACCATCCCGATAGGTACGGGTCTCAAAACTCGGATTATGATCAAAATGGCGATGAATTAATTTTCGCTCAAACGAATTCAATTCTGTTTTCGATTCCGGTAAAAGCGAATCAGATAATTTTTCCTCAATTTCTTTAATCATATTGCGTATATTGCTGTCCATCGGTTTCGAGGAATGGCTCCTTTCCCGGGGATACGAAGGTCTTCTTGTTTCATTCATTTGACTGTCTTCCGTTTTATTTATAATTTTGCCAGTAGTTTTTCGGGAATTTGATTAAAATCTCCATTGCTCATAAACAACAAGAGATCATTTTTTTCAACTTTATTTGCCAGATAATCAACCATTTCATCATTTGCCGGTAATATTCGGTTGGGAATATTCCTGCCGGTAAGTTTCCTGCAGACATTTTCCAACACCAATCTTTCATTTGCCGGAACTTTGTCCTGCCGGTGCAATGGTGCTAACACGACATGATCTGCCAAATCCAGGGATTCAACAAACTGATCTTCCAATACCCGTCTCTTACTCGTAGCAGTTCTCGGCTCATAAATAGCCCAGATTCGGTGATGCGGGTACCGTTTCCGAGCGCCGTCAAGGGTTGCTTTTATTTCAGTGGGATGATGCGCAAAATCATCAAACACCTTAACGCCATTCACCTCTCCCTTAAGTTGCATGCGCCGCCGGACATTTTTAAAAGATGAGATTCCTGCTGAAATTTCTCCCTTAGTTAAGCCTAATTCTGTTGCCGCGGCAATCACCGCCAGACAATTCTTCACATTATGTTGGCCTGTTAACGGCGTCGAAAAAGTGTCAAATTGGCTATTCTTAAAATATACCTCGAAGTTGGTTTGCTTTCGAGTAAAATCAATATTCTTCGCTTGCCACAAGGCGCCATCCTGTAAACCAAAAGAGACCACATTTGAAAAGGCATTTTCGCACAGCCGCTTCACATTTTCATCGTCCCAACTAGCCACGAGATAACCATTGCCGGGAATGATGTTTATCAGCCGCTTAAAGGCAATTTCAACGTCATCGTACGACTTAAAAATATCCGCGTGATCAAATTCTATATTGTTTAAGATTACCAGATCCGGCAGGTAATGCAAAAATTTCGAATGTTTATCAAAAAATGCCGAATCATATTCATCACCTTCGGAAACGAACACCTCTCCGGAACCGAGTTTATACCCCTTACCGAAATTTTCAGGAATTCCCCCTATAAAAAAACCGGGATCGCGTCCGGCGTTTTCGAGCACCCAGGCTAACAGCGAGCTCGTGGTTGTCTTTCCATGCGTCCCAGCTACCACACATGAAATTTTTCCCCGAATAAAAAACTCCCTTAACGCGATTGGCAGAGAGACATAATCTATTTTTTGATTTAAAACCGCTTCGACTTCCGGGTTGCCTCGTGACATGGCGTTGCCAACAACCACCAGATCCGGACACGACGCCAAATGCTCTGCGTCAAAGCCAATATGTACAGGTATCTTCAATTCATTAAGAAATGTACTCATTGGAGGATACACATCGAGATCTGCACCGGACACGCGAAATCCGCGTTCCTTCAATAACCCGGCTAACGCCGTCATCCCGGTTCCGCAAATTGCAATTAAATAAATTGAATTACAGGAATCGGGATCAAGTTTAAACATGTAAAAATTTTCAGAATTATTTAATGGGAACTATTTTTAAAAAGTAACTTGCAAATAGAATATACATATTTTTTTACTTAGAAAAAAACAGTTTTTTTATATCAGTTTTTGTAAGCCTCTTTCGATGCCCTTTCCAAATCCTTGCTGGAAAGGGTGAAACTGACTGTTTCATCTTTAGCAGAAAAACCTGTGGTGCCTTGCGAGAATGAACGATCAAGCCTCATTTTACCGATGGTGATATCAAATCTTTTTTCGGCCATCCAGATTAGATTCTCTTTAGGAGCAAGTGTATATTCGGCGGTGCTTTGTCCGTCAATCTTCAGGCTGATCCAGATATTTTCGTTTGCCGTAATCTCAAGTTCCAATGGGTTGATTACTTTTCCATTAACTTTTACCGATGGCTGATGCAATTCAATTT
This sequence comes from uncultured Calditrichaceae bacterium, assembly GCA_964455375.1. Taxonomy (GTDB): domain Bacteria; phylum Zhuqueibacterota; class Zhuqueibacteria; order Oceanimicrobiales; family Oceanimicrobiaceae; genus CAYVXE01. Next base: position 69,233 of record CAYVXE010000001.1, on the reverse strand, counting down.
CTGCAAATTGTGTGGGTTCTGCCACAGCATTGATCTTGAATGAAGGTGACTGTCCAACATAAAGCTTCGATTTATATTCTGAGTAAATCAGAATTATGCCGATTATTAACACAACAAATGCTACGCCCAAAGACCATTCAACAAAATGATTTTTTTCAGTAACTGCTTTCTCCTTTGTAGCTACGATGGAAACTACAGCTTGTTGAGGATGTCCTTTTTCGGCTTTCGAAACAGCCAACTCTGCGTCGTTCTCTTCGACCTCTACAATTTTAATCTTCTGATAGAGGTCAAGGATGTCATTTGCCTTTAAACCCAACGCATCTGCGTACGATTTTAAAAATGATTTTACATAGGTCTCCGGCAAGAAATCAAATTCATTATTTTCAAGATTTTTTAGATGCTCCACACTTACACGGGTCTGGTCGTGTATTTCTTCAAAAGATTTATTAAGCTCCTGACGAGCTTTTTTGAGAATAAGTCCTATGTTCTCCATACTATCTTCACTATCCTAAGATTTATACAAATTTTCAACAAACTGTTTTATTGATTCATAAAATTTGGAAATAGGAAAACCCATAACATTAAAATAGCACCCGTCAATTTTATCCACAAATATAGCACTGAAATCCTGAATTCCGTAAGCTCCTGCTTTATCATAAGGGCTGTCTGTTTCAATGTAGGCGTTTATTTCATCCTCGCTTAAATCACGAAAACTCACCTGTGTTTTCACATATTCATTCACATATTTTCCGGATGGCTTTTCTAAAATAGAGAAGCCTGTAAATACTATATGCGTTTTTCCACTGAGTTCCCGCAGCATTTGTGCCGCCTGCCCGGCATTTTCCGGTTTTCCCAGAATTTTACCATTCAACACGACAATCGTATCCGCCCCAATAATGATGCCATCATTAATAGTTTCGGCAACCTTTTCCGCTTTCTTGTGCGCTAATTCCAAAACATGTACTTCAGGAATGAAATACTCTTCTTCATTTTCATCTATATCACTGGCAAGAATGGAAAACTCAAATCCGATTTGCTTTAATAATGACGCTCTTCTGGGCGATTCCGAGGCTAAAATAATTTTCTTGCCATGTAATTTTATTGGCGTTTGCACATTCATTTTATGATTTACTTTCAACCATGAGGGTTACAGGACCATCATTGATTATTTCCACCTGCATCATGGCACCGAATCTGCCGCTTTTTACAGACAGACCGCTATGTTGCATTGCTTCGATAAATTGCTCGTAAAGCGGTTCTGCTATGTCAGGAGGAGCTGCTTCCACAAAGCTAGGACGCCGTCCTTTCTGCGTATTTCCGTATAACGTAAACTGTGAGATCACAAGAACGCCGCCATTGACATCCAAACAGGACAAATTAAATTTACCATCCTCATCCGGGAAAATACGTAAGTTTGCACATTTCTCTGCCAAATAGCGCACATCCCTTGACGTGTCTGAAGTCTTTATTCCAAGTAAAATAACGAGGCCGGACCCGATTTGACCAAGAATCTCAGAATCAACCGTTACGGCTCCTCTTTGCACGCGTTGAATCAAAGCTTTCAAGAATTATTTCCTGTTAAATTCCCACATAAATTGCTAAAAGACCGACGACCATGTCCGCTTTCAAAACCACTGAAATTCGCTGCAACATTGTTTTGGAATAAAAACTCCACAAGAAAAAAATTGTTGCTGCTAAAACCATATCCACACCGAAAAGAACAATCCAAAAATAATAATGATTATAAATATGAAAATAATACGGCACAAACGTCAAAATTATCAGCAGAACATACACGACCGTTGCAGTTAAAAGCGCAACTTTTTTACCATACTTGATAGAAAGTGTCTTTGCGGAATACACCTTATCCCCTGCCTCATCTTCGACATCTTTAATAATTTCACGACCAAGATGAAACAGAAAAGCAAATAGTGCCGGAAAAATTGCTGCATGCCATTTTCCCACCGCGACCGCGCCGTAAATAAACGCAAATGCCGTCAGTAAACTTACGAGGATATTTCCAATACAGCAAACGCGTTTCAAGAATGCATCATATAAAAATAAAATCAGAGTGGCAAAAACAGCAACAACTATTGCCCAAAAATTAATTAATATACTAAGACAAATTCCCAGAACAAATAAAATAACAGACAAAATAGCTGCCGTTTTCAGTGTCAATTCTCCTGAAGGAATTGGACGCTGCGGCTTATTTATCCTATCAATTTCACTGTCAAAAACATCATTTAAAGCATTCCCCCCCGCCATGATTAAACTGCCGGACGCACAGGCTAAAACGACATTCATGAGCGGCTGGATTTTTTGCGTCAGGACAACTCCAACAAAAACCGTGGCTGCTCCAATGAGAATATTCACAGGACGGCATAACTTCAGACACGCAAAAAGCTTAGAATTCATTCTTTAACCCGATATGTATTTTGGCGTTCGAAAAACTATCTCCTTCCCCAAGACCGTAATCAATGCCCAGCAAACCAAGTTTGGTGTCAAGGCGTAAACCAAAACCATAGCCGATTTTTCTGTCACTGACACTTAGTTTCGAATTGTTCTGCAGTTTGTCCAATGAGAAGTAACCCACATCCAGAAAAAGAAAAAAACGTGAAAGCGGGCCTAACAAATACCGATATTCAAAGTTTCCCCACCCAATGCTTGTGCCGCGAAACTGATCCTCACGATAGCCGCGCAACGTAAGCGTTCCACCGAATCGGTATTGGTCGCTTAACGGCACGACCGCTTCACCGCTGCTTATTTTCCTCCCATGTAATCCAACGGCAAGAACCTGCCATTTAAATAAGGAAAAATAGGATTCAAAATCAATCGAAATTCGCTTCTGATTCACATTTCCCTGAGGCTCAAATTTTTCCTGACCGGCGTTCGTCTTTATATTTTTCCGGCTCCAGGCAAACGCGGTCTGATATTGTACTCCTTTGCCGGGATTCAAATAATTATCCAGTGTGCTAAATGAAAACCCAATTTTTAAATTCACCGCACTGCTCGGTTGAACGCCCAATCGCAGAGCACCCAGTGAATCAGGGGAAATTGTGCGTGACGAAACTTCAGAAAACAGAGAAAAGCGATCGCTATAAAAATATCTCAATTCGAGCCCCACGCCGCGTTCCACATAACTGGTGTCCCGAATAAGTTGTTGAAAATGAAACGATGTACGCAACGGAATTCCGCCAACCCACGGTTCCAGGTAACGAAAATACAAATTTTGCGTTTTCTCTGTTCGCCGTTCCCAGCGGGCGTCGATTTGCCGGGCGGTACCAAACAGATTTCCAAATGAAAAATTCAGAAACCCGGTCAGGAATCCAGATTCCGTGGCTGTTCCCGGATTGTACCCGACCACCCCATCAAAACGATTGTAGTTGCCCTCTGCCAATTCGATAACCAGCTTTCCCTTTCCTCCCTCAGAAACCACCAGCTTCGGTGGATTGACCCATTTGAACAGTTCCAGTTTTTCCAACTTAGGCTTAATATTGTCGATTTTTCTTTGATCATAAATCTCTCCAACATGAGTCCCGATTTCGCGCAAAATCACATTCGCTTTCGTTAGTTCGTTTCCATGAACCTCAATCTGGTCAATGGTCACCTGCCGCCCGGTTTTCATCTGCAACCAAATTGAAATTCCGGGTTGCTCGCCTTTAATCAGATCGAGTTTTTCAACCTTCACCTGACAAAACGGATACCCGGTTTCTTCAAAAAAGTTCAAAATCCACTCAATGTCTCCTTCAAGTTTATCAGACGAAAACGGCTCCCCATGACGCGTTTGCAAATCATCAAACAATGCTTCGTTCTCCTGCGGCAGCCCGGTAATCTGAAAATCCTGTACATAAAGCAAATCCCCTTCATCAAAGAAAATATCGATCTCTGTTTGCGTTGAATCTTTATTAAAACGATAATTGACGGAATCAATGCCGGCAAAATAGTACCCCGCTTCTCTAAAATGCTGCAAGGTTTTTAGACATCGGTCAATAACCATCTTTTCCGTCAGCAATGCACCTTTTTGGAACCCCGACCAGGCTACGACTTTCGACTTACTCACGCGGTTTAGCCCATGAAACCGGAATGATTTCAACGCCGCTTTATGAGCGGGAGCAGCCGAAACCGACAATGCTCTGACGCCTAAAATTAGGGCACACAAAGATATGATTTGCAGAAACTTCTTCATAAACATCTTTTGAAATTAAAAAAACGCCCGCATTTCCACTCTGGCGATATGCTGCGTTTTTGGTCTGTCGGGCTCGCTGCGCCCAAAGTAAGTAAACGATGCCTGTACATTTTGCGAAAGACGGTAGTCCAATCCAACATTCCACCGCAGCGTGGTGCCGCTTCTATTGCCGTTGGTTAACTCAAACGGGATCAATACGGTTTTTGGTGACGTGGACACATACGTCCATTGCAGTTCTGACCGCAGGCGTCCTTTATTGCTCAAAGAATAATTTGCCCTTGGCGCAAATGAGAAAAGATCAGCCCGGGTTGCCGGACTTTTGGCTATGTCCTTATTGCGGCTAAACTGGCCTTTCAAACCGAGTTCCATTCTCGGTCTCGGTCTGAAGACCAAATCTAACTGCACGTCGTTTGACCGAATTCTGCGGTCTTCCCTGGACGCGGATTTGAACAGCTTATCTTCGGAAGAATGGGTAAACTCCACCTGCGACGTAATTCGATTCGTCAGGCGATGCAAAAATCTGAATTTGTGTTCCCGGACATCGCGATCCTGCCCGCCGTCAACGAGCTGATTGTTCAACTCAGAACGGCTGCGAAAGCGGTAACGAAAAGAAAGTTGGCGGCTATTTTCCCACAAATAGACATCCTGGCGCAATTCCATATTACCAAACACAGTTGTGGAATCCTGTTGAAAATGACTTAACTGCAAGAGATATATTTTTGCGACATCTTTCTCCCGCGTTCGTTCATCGATTCTCAAAAATGTCTCAGTGGAAACAGGCGCGGCTATTTTTTGCAGGAAAGATTTCTTCCCGGAATTTTTTTGCCTTCTCCAGAAGAGTTTTTGTGCCGAAAACCGTAGAGCGGTGCGAAATCGCAGTTCCACCACGGGAGTAAAATTTTTCGTCGAAAAAAGCCGTTTTACGAAATTTCCAAATGGATCTGGTTCGAATTCATTGCGCATCTCATTAAACCGGAAATTCCCTTGTCCTTCTTCCACTTCGATAAACACTTCTTCCTGGCTGGCAATTTGCGTGTTGGAGATTTGATAATTAACATTGCCTTTCACACCACCATTTCTCGGTGTGTAACCTATGCGAATATCCGCCAAATCAGAGCGGATGTCACGGCTACTGCTATCGGAAAATGCTCGATTTCGGTGGGTAAAAGCAGCCGAAATATTGAACGCATGCCAGCGTTTTAAGTCCAGCGAATACGTTTGTGTCTTGGCGATAGATTTGGGTCTGAATCCTCCGGCCACGCGCTGTTTGTCATCCCTGACATTGTAACGTGCAGAGAGAAACAAAGGCTTCCACAAATGCGCCTCCAGACCCGGCGTATATGAATCAAAGCGGAAACCGGTTTCAGTGGTGTCTGCAGGGACGTCTTTCTTAACCTCCCCCTCATAGCTAAAATTCGGTTTCAGGAAGCCAAGCTGATAATGAGCCTGCCCCCGCTGCCGCAGCCAGGTACTTTTTTGCTGAACGAGTTTGTCATTACGGTCAATAAACTCCACAAAATAATTCATTTTCGGCAGTTTCTTTCTTGAGAGGATTGTCTGTGCTTCCCAGCGATTCGAATTAAAAACAGCGGCTTTGCGTAAATGACCAAAACCGCTCTTAAATATCAAACCGGACACCGGACGGTATTTTCCTGCAAATTCCTGAATGGATTCTTCCGTCGTCAGTTTGGGATTTTCCAAATTCCACTTGCGATTAAACTCGGCGATGGTGGTGCGGTCAATATCACGAAAATTTGGCTGTTTTCTTCGCAGTTTGCCGGTTAAACTAAATTCACCTAATTTTAGCTTTCCTAAAGATACGTTTTCCGGCTTGAAGTCGAACTTGATCGAATATGCATTCCCGGTATTATTTCCATCATCCCGTGAAGAATAGGTATTCTGATCGAATTGACTAATAGCAAATTCGCTGTTTACGGTCAGCCCGGCGCCCGGCGAAATACCGACATTAAAGCCCACCATATCGTGCCGTTGTGCTTTCGGCAACAAAATAAAAGGACGGTAACTGCCCTGGTTCTCCCCGACATATTCAAAACGCCCCAAACCGATATTGCGGTAATCACCTTTGTTAGCGCCGAAAAATGAAAACGTCACGGTGTAATCGCCCTGTTTTGTGCCAACAAATTTAAAAATTCCGGGGCCCTCCATCACATAATTTCCGCTGTCGGCACCGACAAATTTCGAGCCCGGGACGATTGGCTGACCGTCTCCTGCATTTTCCAGCGCAGTCAATAAATCATCTGAGAGAGAGAGAGTTAACGGGTTATTTTTATCGTCGCTTTCCCGGATGAACGTGGTTCCCAGGCGGATTTTATTTTTCCACACCTGTGACTCTGCCTGAACAGCCCAATAATTGCGTTGAAAACTCTCATCTGAAAACTGAAAATCGACGACAATTCTGGAGTCTGCCGTAATCAGCCGTTTTCTGGTAAAGGTGATCTGGCCGTTGCCATATTCAATAATGTAGTCGTTGTTTTCACCTCTGGTCATTTGTTCGCCATCTATCCAGACACGTTCCGTACCGGATAAAACCAGAATATTGACTTCACCATTCTTCCCCGTCAATTGGTAAGGCCCCTGATTACCCTCTTTGCCTTGAAATTCATTTGTTGCGAACTGACCGCGAGACACAGCACCGGAAACCGTAAAGTTCACATGGTCATACTTTCCACGTCCCATAATTCCTTCCAATTTGCGATTGTACCTCGTAAACTCATGATCGGGTAACTTGAGGATAAAGTCGCCAAAAGTCGCCTGTAAATGCGGCCCCTTTAATTGAATAAAAACTTTATCGATTTCCTGCAGGGTCTGCGTATTGCCTTCTGGTTGAATGGGTGTATTTTGGTCGGTGAGGGATGCGACAATTTCGACATTTTGCGTCAACTGCCCGGACAATTGCAGCCGCAGACCGGAATTTACCTGCAAATTCTGGTTCGTTCCTACCGACAATCCGCGGATGATGCTGCCGCTTTTCCTTAACCGCGACGGAATAATATTTTGAGTTAATGGATTCGGTTTATATATTTTGCTGGAACGGTTCGCATGTAACTTTTGTGATGAGCGGCTGTTATTTTCGCGCACCGGAGAACGATGACGGTATTTTTGCTTTAGTGTGAATGGAAACAAATCATACGAGAGACGAATCTGCTTTGCCTTGCTTAAACGCTGCTGAAAGAAGATCATTCCGGCAATAAAATCGAATTTATAATTTATGTCCGGTTTCATCTCCACGGAGTCCAGCCACACGGTTTGAGAGCCTGGTACGATAAAACTATCCGGCAGCGCATACGTTAGTTTAGAATTTTGGACCGGGAATTTAATTTCTTTTCGAAAAAGAAGAGAAAAAGGATTGCTTGAATGTGACGTTTGTGCAAAAAGTTTTAAACACAAACCCACAAGCAGAAAGATGACAACACAAATGCTATTGAATCGAATCTTCACAATAAAACAGAAAGTCAGCGTTTTAATATTAAAATGAAAATCGTTTGCAATGAAACGTCAAACAGATTATCAGGTTATTTTTGTATCAAAATTTTAAGCTGACCTCCTATTGATTTTTCCTTAAATCATCGAAATGTAATTGAAATATTTCCACACGATTATTATTTGAGTCACAGACATAGACTTTATCATCCCACGCAGTAACATCCGCAGGATTGTTAAATGCACCGATTTTATCCCCCTTGCTCCCCCACTTGAAAACGAGCTCATAATTACGATTGAAAACCACAACCCGGTCGTGCCCGGAGTCTGCAACCAACAAAAATTCGTGCCACCAGATGAGTCCCCCGGGCTGTTCCAGAATCGACTCACCAAACCGTGTGATATAATTACCATAATAATCAAATACGACAATTTGATTCGACTCCCGGTCGGCCACATAAACGATGTCATGATCACTCACATACAATTTAAACGGAAATTGCAGTTCCCCGTTGCCCCAGTTAAAATCACCGAAACTCAGGAGAGGCTCACCAAATGAATTCACTTTTAAAATACGATTATTCTCCGTATCACAGACAAACAATTCACCATGCCTGGACAAATCCACACCGGAAGGAAAACCAAATTTCAACGCACTGTCCACAACATCCGCGGAACTTAACGTGGAAATAAAATTCAAATCTTTATCATAACGCTCAATACGCTCATTGTTATAGTCGGCCACAAACACATCCAACCCCGTTTTAGCAGACACATCCAACGGGCGGTCAAACTGTTGATGCTCCCAACCGAACCCTCCCACGGAATCAAGTAATTTGCCCTTCGCATTCAATTTCAGTAACCGGTTCTGCCCGGTATCGGCTAAATAGATATTGCCGTCAATATCGGCTGAAATTGCCTGGGGGTTAGATAAAACGAATGTTGAATCGACACTCCCCGGAATCATGGCAAGATACTTTATAACAACAGGCGTCCTGTCAATAGGCGTCTGTGCACCGACAAGAGCGCCGGAGAATATTTGAATCATGACCATCACCAGGAAGATTCGCATTTTATAAATCATATTTTTCTTTCAACATTCCGTTCTTTAATTGTACAATAAAAAAATAACTAAATTTCCGATAAAATACAAACTAAAATCCACTGACTCTTGAACAGGAACCAAAACGGCTTAATGCAGCGAAACAGTAATTATCAAAACACTAAAACTTGGAATCTAAAAAAAATTTGGGAGACTACTCGATGTTTTACAATGACCGTTCGTCAACTGAGTAGCAGTTTTTAACCTTACAATCGTAAGGGTGGATTCTGAAATAGGACAGCGATTGAGGAATGAGCCGCAAGCCGGTTTTCGTTCGGTCGGTGGATTGTTTACAATACGATGACGGAGTGTCCAAAAAATCGACGGCATTTAAATAAATTGTGTTTCTAAAAATTAAACTTCCATAACCTCATTTTCTTTAGACTTTAAGATATCATCGATTTCTTTGATATATTTGTCTGTCAACTGTTGGATATCGTCAATAGCCGTATGATATTGGTCTTCGGAAATGTCGTGTTCTTTCTCGGTCTTTTTCAAAGACTCATTGGCGTCGCGTCGAATATTTCGAACGGCGATGCGCCCTTCCTCAGCAATTTTGTGGCACACTTTAACCAGGTCTTTACGTCTATCCTCAGTAAGTTGCGGAATTGGCAATCGGATGAGAATTCCATCATTAACCGGATTTAAACCCAAATCAGATTTCATGATTGCTTTTTCAATCTCACCAATCAAATTTTTTTCCCAGGGTTGAATGGTTAACAACCGGGGCTCAGGAGTATTGACACTCGCCACCTGTTTTAATGGTACGGATGACCCGTAATAAGGAACCTTAATTCCATCAACCAAAGCCGGAGAGGCCTTTCCCGTTCTTATTTTCGCCAATTCACTGCGTGTACTTTCAACAGCTTTTTTCATGCGGCTTTCCGCATCATTTTTGGTTTCTTTAATTTCCATGGTTAAGCCCCGCTGATTTTAGTTCCTAAAGGCTCGCATTCAATCACACGCTTTAAATAGCCTCGTTGATTCAAATTAAAAACAACAATTGGCAAATCATTATCCATGCAAAGAGTAACAGCCGTACTGTCCATCACTTTCAACCGACGTTTAACCACATCCATGTAAGTCAACTCATCATATTTTACTGCTTTGGGATTCTGCATAGGATCGGAGTCATAGACACCGTCAACCTTTGTTGCCTTAATAATGACATCCGCCTCAATTTCGACAGCGCGCAGTGCAGCGGCAGTATCGGTCGTAAAATAGGGATTACCGGTTCCGGCGGCAAAAACAACCACGCGGCCTTTTTCCAAATGACGAATCGCTCGTCGGCGAATAAATGGTTCCGCAACCTCTTCCATTTTTATAGCAGTAAGAACACGCGTATAAACGTCATTCCGTTCTAAATAATCTTGTAACGCCATCGCATTGATAACCGTCGCCAGCATGCCCATATAATCTGCAGAGACTCGGTCCATGCCTCTGGCACTTGCCGACAAACCACGAAAAAAATTTCCACCACCGATAACGATGCCAACTTCAACCCCCATCTCATTGACTTCTTTTATCTCAACGGCGATATTTTCAACAATCAAAGGATCGATACCTAAGCCTTGCTCGCCCATGAGAGCTTCACCACTGAGTTTTATCAAAACACGTTTATACGTAATGTACTCCTTTGATTGTTTACTTATAAAAAAAGGGTGAACGATAATTTCATTCACCCAATTGGAAACGAACAAATCGTTTAACCTGAATATTCTCGCCGGTCTTTGCAATCACCTCGGCCAGTAAATCTTTAATACTTTTATTTGGATCCTTAATAAAGCTTTGTTCGAGTAAAACGGATTCCTGAAAAAATTTCTCCAATTTACCCTGTACATAGCGTTCTATAATATTTTCCGGCTTGCCCTCATTCTTTGCTTGTGTCGTATAAATTTCTTTCTCTTTTTCTATTTTGTCCTGAGGAAATTCTTCACGACTCACGACCTTTGCGCTGGTTGCGGCAACCTGCATTGCGATATCTTTGACAAAATTTTTAAAATCATCGGTCTTTGCTACAAAATCGGTTTCACAATTTACTTCCACCAAAACACCAAGCCGACTTCCGGGGTGAATATAGGAATCCACCATCCCTTCATTGGTTTCCCTGCCTGCCCTTTTTTCAGCGGAAGCGACACCTTTTTTTCTTAAAATTTCAACGGCTTTATCAATATCACCCTCACTGTCCGTCAACGCTCCTTTACACTCCATGATTCCGGCGCCGGTACGTTCCCGTAATATTTTAACATCTGCTGCATTTACTGCCATTTTTGTACGACCCTCCCAATATTCGATTCTTTATTCAGCGTTTTGATCTTTCTCTTCACTTTCACTTTCACTTTCAGTTTCAGTTTCAGTTTCTTTTATGAGTTCGGAAACTGCTTCGACTTCTGCGGCGTCCTCAGTTACAATGACATCATCTTTCGACTCGGTTTGCCGCTTTGGAACAGCATCTTTGGATTTGGTTTCATCCTTTGGTTTTGCCTGTGCACTGATCCCTTCGATTACAGCATCGGCAATGGTTCGCGTGATCAGGTTGATTGATTTAAACGCATCGTCATTCGATGGAATAGGGTAATCCACCACTTCCGGATCACAATTTGTATCAACCATGGCAATAATGGGGATATTTAATTTCTGGGCCTCTGCGACTGCAATACTTTCTTTTTTGACATCAACAATAAAAATTGCACCCGGAAGTGTATTCATATCGCGAATTCCACCAAGTACAATCTCCAATTTTTCTTTTTCACGCTCAAGTCGCAAAATCTCTTTTTTCAACAGTTTGTCGTAGGTTCCGTCGCCGGCCATTTTGTCGATTTGCTTCATGCGCCTGATACTTTTTTTAATGGTACTGAAATTGGTCAATGTGCCGCCAGGCCAGCGGTCATTCATAAAAAAAGCATTACATCTCTCAGCTTCATTTTTTATAATATCAGTGGCTTGTTTTTTTGTGCCCACAAACAATATTTTCTCACCGCCACGCGCAAAATTGACAACCGCATCATACGCCTTTTGCAAACAATCGAGAGTTTTCTTTAAATCGATGACATAGATACCATTTCGTTCCATGAAAATGTATTTTTTCATTTTGGGATTCCACCTGCGGGTGAGGTGGCCGAAATGAGACCCGGCAATTAGTAAATCCTGGATTGAGACATTCATCTTATCCTCCTTATTTGGGTTTATCCGCCACCGGTGCTAAATATTAGAAAACCCGTAAACCGGGCACCCAGATCATTCCACCGGTGTGTGTATTTAAAACAATTAACGTTTTGAAAATTGGAATCTTTTTCTTGCGCCGGGCTGACCATATTTTTTACGTTCGACCATTCTGGAATCTCTTGTCAACATGCCCGCCGATTTGAGTTTTGCGCGATGCTCCCCGTCAACCTTTAAAAGAGCGCGGGAAACCCCGTGGCGAACAGCGCCTGCCTGCCCCGACAAACCACCACCCTTTACGTTTACGTAAATATCATATTTCCCTAATGTTTCAGTTAGTTCAAGAGGCTGCTCAATGATCATTTTGAGAATTTCCCTCTTAAAGAATTCCAACAAGGGTTTTTTGTTTACGATAAACTTGCCATCTCCCGGAAGCATTCTCACTCTGGCAACGGCCTCTTTTCTTCTGCCTATTGCATCAAACGACTTCATAGTTTCCTCAATTTATTTAAAGTGCATACATTTCAGGTTTCTGAGCTTTATGGGGGTGATTTTCATTTGCATAAACTTTAAGCTTTTTAAACATTTTCCTGCCTAAATGATTGTGTGGCAACATCCCCCAAATCGCTTTCTCCAAAATTCTTTCCGGATAACTGACAATTAAGTCGGAAAATGCATCGGAACGCAGACCGCCGGGATACCCTGTATGACGATAGTACCGTTTCGTTTGCGCCTTTTTCCCCGTCACGTGTATTTTTTGGGCATTGATAATAATAATATTATCACCAACATCCATGTGCGGTGCATATATTGGCTTATGTTTACCTTTGAGTAATGTGGCAACTTTTGCAGCCAGACGACCGAGCGTTTGGCCTTCTGCATCTATTAAAAGCCACCTCCTGTGAACATTGGCTGGATTCGCGATATGTGTCTTCAATTCTAACTCCTTACTGTTAAAAAAAATTCGACTTCGAAATTAATAATTTAACATTTAATAGTCAAGGTTTTTCTTTTTTGAAACATCATCCCGAGCAGTGAAAATATAGCCTAATAATTTATACACTAACTTTGCTGCAATGAAATCTGATGCAGGTGCATATTTTTGTGGCGTCAACTCCACAACATCAAAGCCAACAATAGTGCGTTTTGTGGATATTTCACGCAGCAAAGACAACGTTTCATACCACTGAAAACCGCCCGGTTCCGGTGTACCCACAGAAGGAACCAATGACGGATCAAAAAAATCCAAATCAATCGTCACATAAACCGGATTACCCAACCGCCCCAGAATCCAATCCGGCCAATTTGCATGCCGTATCATTTCGTGAGCATAAAAAATATGTGAATCAGAACCCAATATTTTTCGCTGGCCCGGAATAGAGCTGCGTATTCCCAACCCCACATACGAACACATCTCTAAAATACGTCTCATCACGCATGCATGACTGAATGGCGTTCCTTCATACGTGTCCCGTAAATCGCTGTGCGCATCTAATTGCAGCACGGACAAACCCGGGTATTTTTCTGTCATAGCTCGTACCAATCCCACAGTTACCGTGTGCTCACCGCCAAGTCCAACGACAAATTTATTCCTTGCCAAAAGATTGCTGCCTGCACGCTTTATTTCTCCGACTGCTACTTCCGGTTTCTTAGGAAATGATGTAAACGGCCTGACCGTGGAAATGCCGGCTTGGCAGGGCTCACAGTCCAATTCCTCATCATAAAACTCTACCTGAGTTGAGGCTTGAATAATCGCTTCGGGGCCCGCTTTCGTCCCTTTTCCGTAGCTGGTGGTCGCTTCATAAGGCAGGCTGAGAATGGCCACTTTTGATTCGTTAAATCCGGACAATTCCGGAGGCAAATCGAGAAATTTTGTCTGCCTACGCATCGACCTTCAAAGCAAAACCGCGGCAGCTATGACCGTCGTCCACAAACCGTTCTTATCGCCAATAGCTGATTGGGTGACATTGCGGGTGCGAACAATTTCACCACTGATGCGCCAGATCTCTTTTTTTTCATCCCAGGAGGCGTCCGGGTCAAAGTTGACGCCAAGAATTGTTGCCAACATTGTAGCCGCTAAATCCTCCGCATACTCACCGGCAACATCATCGCGCTGGCCGAAACTGTGGTGTTCAGACAGGTAGCCGTATTGACGCTTATCCTTTGGAACTGCTACCCCCACCGATGCTGCTAACAACCGGTGCGCCTCATTGGATTCTGCCTGACTCATCACCACATAGGAAATTTGTCCCGGTGTCAGCAATTTCAGCCCCTCGTTTTTTGAAATAATCTTGCAGCCCGGCGGAAAAATACTGGACACTTTTACCAGGTTATATTTTGCGATACCGGCATTTCTCAATGCCAATTCAAGGCTGGTCAGTTTTTCTTTATGTTTTCCCACACCTTTGGTGAAAAACATTTTTTGCGGTACTAAAGACATGGTCGCTTCCAAATTAGGATTCCTTCAAACACGACGTTCCGGCTATTGCTTTCGACGACCGCAAAACAAAAGGAAGTATAGCCACGCCCTGCCCGGTAAAAACCAGAGGAGTAACGGATGAGTGTTTCAGGTTTTAAAAAAGCATCTACAAAGCCGACACTACCAACGTATTAACTGATCAAATTAGACTGCCACCACAAGCCTTTATTATATAAGGCAAACACTTTTCCGGCCAAATCCCACTTATCGTACGGTGTATTCCGGGATTTTGATTTAAATTTTCTCTTATCCACAACCCACTCCACAGTTGGATCGAAAATTGTGATGGAAGCAGGTTGGTTTTTCACAAAACGACCGGCCTTGAGGTTCAGTATTTCAGCGGGCGTACTCGTGAGTTTTGCCACTGCTTGTGGCAGAGAAAGAATTTTTCCCTGTACTAAATATTTTATCACAATGCCGAGCGCTGTTTCCAAACCGACGATGCCAAACGGGGCGGCGTCGAACTCCACTTGCTTTTCTTCAATAGCATGCGGTGCATGATCGGTAGCAATGACATCGATGGTGCCGTCTTTTAAGCCTTCGAGCATGGCATCAACATCGGCTTGCGTGCGCAAAGGCGGATTCATTTTGGCGTTTGTATCATAATTTTTAACCGCCGTATGGTTCAACGTAAAATGGTGCGGCATCACTTCACAAGTAACCTGCACCCCGCGTTTTTTGGCTTGTCGCACCAGGTCCACTGACGCCGCAGTAGAAATATGTGCGATATGCAGTTTCCCTTTTGTGTACTCAGTCACCTGAATGTCACGCGCCACGATGATATCCTCGGAAATGCCCGGGATTCCCTTCAAACCCAATCTTGTGGAAATTTCTCCTTCATGCATGGACGCACCGACAGTCAGTGTCTTATCTTCACAATGTTCAATGATTGGCGTATTAAACATGGAAGAATATTCAAGTGCACGTCTGAGAATTTCTGATGTGGCAACCGGCTCTCCGTCATCTGAAAAAGCGACAGCGCCGGCATCTACCAAATCGCCCATTTCGGTGAGCTCATTGCCGGCACGATTTTTTGTGACTGCTGCAATGGGATAAACATTCACCAGAAGGTTCTTTGCTCTGTTTTTGATGAACGAAATCACCTCGGCATTATCGGCAGCAGGTTCTGTGTTAGGCATGGAACAAACCGCAGTAAATCCTCCCGCCATCGCGGCATCGCAACCGGAATCGATGGTTTCTTCATCTTCCCTGCCGGGCTCCCGCAAATGCACATGCATGTCGATGAGGCCGGGACAGACAACCTTACCCGCTACGTCCGTAATTTGGCCGTCAAATCCTTCTGCATTGATTTTGCCTATTTCTTTTAATTCACCGTTTTCGATGAGAACATCTGAAATCGATTCCTTTAAAGAAACCGGATCCACAACGGTACCGTTGGTTAATAATAATTTTGAAACAGATTCGGTAAATTGAGTTAGGCTCATTGTAAATGACTTTTTTTTAAAATGACTATCTGACAGAATTTATGCATCAAAATACACAGCAGGCTTGCCGCCGCTAAGCAGGTAAAGCACCGCCATCCGAATCGCGACACCGTTGGTAACCTGATTCAGAATTAATGAAAAATCGCTGTCAGCCAGTTCGCTTTCGATTTCCACACCCCGGTTAATGGGCCCCGGATGCAAGATTGTGATATCTTTTTTGGCACGTTCTAACCGCTGCCGAGTGATGCCGAACAAGTTATGATATTCACGAATGGTGGAGAACAGACCTTTTTGTTGCCGTTCAAGTTGAATGCGCAACACATTCAACACATCCGCCCATTCGATAGCCGCATCGAGATTTGTAAAAATTTCCGTCCCCCACTGCTCTGCCTTCACAGGAAGAAATGTTCTGGGGCCACAAAGCGCTACTTTCGCGCCCATCGCTTTTAAACCATAAATATTGGAACGGGCAACCCGGCTATGATCTATATCCCCGATAATTGCAACTTTCAAATTATTCAATTTTTTAAACTTGTGTCGCAACGTCATAAGATCTAACAAAGCTTGTGTGGGATGTTCATGCTGACCGTCCCCAGCGTTTACAATGGATGCATCCACACACTGCGTGAGAAAGTGCGGTGCGCCTGCAGCGCTATGACGAATGACCACCAAACTGATTTGCATAGCTTCGATGTTTCTGGCTGTGTCCCGAAGCGTCTCTCCTTTTTTCACCGAAGACGCGGAAGTTGAAAAATTTACCGAATCAGCGGATAAACGTTTTTCCGCCAGTTCAAAAGAAATCCTGGTGCGCGTGGATGCTTCAAAAAATAAATTGACGATTGTTTTGCCTCTCAGGGTGGGTACTTTTGGAATAGGCCGGGATAAAACTTCCTTAAAGGATTCGGCGGTATCCAATATGCTGGTTATCTCTTCTTTTGTATAATCTTCTAAACCTAACAAATGCTTCTTCTGAAATTTCAATTATGTTTCCTCACCAGAGTTAATCAGGTAAATACCATCTTGATTATCAATTTCCTTCACCAAAACTTTCACTTCCTGATTCTGTGAGGTGGGTATGTTCTTACCGACATAATCCGCCCGGATTGGCAGTTCACGATGCCCCCGATCCACAAGCACTGCTAGTTGAATGCATTTTGGTCTGCCAAAATCCATAATCGCATCCAATGCGGCGCGAACCGTTCTGCCGGTGAATAAAACATCATCAACTAAAATGACAACCTTACCGCCGATTTTGAAGCCGATATCCGTGGTCTGCACCGATGGCAATTTAATATTTTCAAACACATCATCACGGTACATGGTGACGTCCAGAACCCCAAGAGGAGGTCTTACCTGCTCAACAGCAAATATCCTTTCGATAATGCGTTCAGCAAGTGGAACTCCCCGCGATCGTATTCCAAGGAAAACGACGTTTTCACCACCACTATTTTGCTCGATAATTTCATGAGCAAGCCGGGTTAAGGTTCTGTTTAAACCCTCAGGAGTCACAATTTTATTTTTGGTCATCATGGCTTCACATAAAAAAGCCTTCTTCGATAGCTCGAGAAGGCATGATCAATTTTTCCAAGGAACCTTTCCTACCTCACTGAATAGGATTAAAGGAAATTTTCGGTGTCATTGTACACATTTTTTATTTAATAGTCAAGTCAAAACCTCAATATATCATTTCCTAATTGAGCAAATATTCTTCAGGGTCAAGCGGTCGACGATTGTGCCACACCTCATAATGCAGGTGAGGCCCGGTGGAACGACCTGAATCTCCTGACAATCCGATGACGTCCCATCGGTTCACTTTTCGTCCGGGTCTTACAAATATTTTTGAGAGATGACCATAGAGGGTTTTATATCCGTACCCGTGGTTAATAATGATGACTCGTCCGTACCCCTTATTAAGACGATATTTTGTTCTGACAAATTCAACCACACCGGAGGCCGAAGCATAAACCTTTGTTCCAAACTTTGCAGCTAAATCGATGCCATTATGATGCCGTATTCTTTCAACAAACGGGTCTTTGCGATTCCCGAATTTATCCGTAATTCTGGCACCTTGAATCGGTCTTATAGAAGGAATGTGCTTAATTTCCTTGCGGGTTTGCAAAAACTGATGTTCAATTTCATCCTGTACCTGGATTGCCCGGTCAACACGACCTTCTAAATTAGTCAAATATTGTGACATTTTATCTGTCTGATATTCATAATCTACCGGCAGGGATGCCATGAGCATATCATCTTCTGAAAATAAATTTTGACTATTTGAATCCTTCGGTTTAGACGAGACGGATAACCCTACCAAAGTCTCAAGACCCTGGGTATCCTCTTCCAGACCATGAAGTTTATTGTTCATTAAATGAATATCCTGTTGCAACGCCAAAATTTTCCTTTTTAAAAAATCATTTGCCTCCAACACGGATTTACTTGTATTAGTCTGATACATTGTGTTGATAATTGTTACAGTGCCAAAAAATATGCCGGTAAAAACAATACCTATACCCAGAAGATACAAAAGGACCTTTTGCAGATGAAAATCAAATTGACGAAAATCTGTTTCTCCAGTTGAGAAGAAAATCAAACGGATTTTATCCAGCCTGTGCGATTTTGTAATTTTCATAAATTTATTCTCTGTCAGCTAAACAAAAACTCACATTTATACAATGTAGCTTGTACAGAAAGAATCCTCCATCAATAGTTTATTAAATAGCTCAGGAAAGTTTAGAGGAAAAGTGGCAAATTCCATTCCAGCCTTTGTTTCCGGTACTATCCCGAAGTTGCTATGGTTTTCCAGTTTGACTTATCCCCACTGAAAACGTATAATCCGACCGACTGTTCACAGTCAAACCTAAACTCAATTTAATTCTCGATTCAAATTTAAAATCAACACCTAAAGCCGGACTTACGATAACCCCGCTTTTATACTCACCTGTCACCACACCGGAAGGGACAGATTCACTCCCAAAAGTAAGTTTGTTGCTTTTTGTTTCCGGACGATTAATCTGCCTGAGATTTAACCCTGCATAAAAATTCATAAATGTAAATTGTTTCACCATGCCTATGTTGGCATTAAAGATCTGCCAATCATATCTTAATTCTAAAGCCTGTCTAACTTCAGAATTACCGATAAAAAGTGAATTTTGTTTTTTCGCAGTGGCAACAAAACGTCTGTAACTTACACCCGTCACAAACCACAACCCTGCACGTCTAATTGTAACAAATTTAACATTCAGACCTGCGCCATAGCTTAAATTGGTATTGTCCCTTAACGTCAAACCCGTAGAATCAACATGATTCAGAGTTAAATCGACCAAACCAACCGATGCCCACACATCTATATTTTTCACCAGTCCATATAATGCTTTAAGATGCAAACCCTTTGAAGAATTATCAATACCGGCAATCGCTCGGGTAAAATAAGAACCGTTTACACTTACGGTTAGTTCTTTATTGCCCGCAGTTAAAACCGATGCAAAGCCGGATTGCGCATGCACGTCATACGAAAAACTTAATATACAGAACAGTATCGTTCCCCACCAATAAAAATTTTGTAATATATTTTTCAATTCTCTAATTCAGATTAAAGTTAATAACAGGCGATGATTGAACGACGTTTCCATTTTCACTTTTTACGTCAATTGTCACCGGGGTTGAAAATGTCCGGGCACTTGGATCGGAAGGATCAATATTGTTTGTGATGGTTACATCATAATGAGTTTGTCCCGGGTCAGCGGTGATTAAACTCGTCCATGACAAAGCCCCGCCGCTGGAAGAAATGGTTATTTCAGAGCCGCCAACAATCGGATTGCCATTCACGTCATAAATAGTGAAGGAAATCAAAGCGGATTCTCCCGGAGCCAATTCCGTAGAATCTGCTGTCACACTAAACGTTGAAATCGCACCTGAAAACACTAAATTTACCACCGACCACGGGCGGGCGGACTTCCCGGTTGCATCGACACCTTCCGTCGTTGCAATAATACGAACGATCCCATCATTTTCGCCAACTCCACCAAGAGAATTGACCACTTCTCCCAGATCATAATCCGGAATCGGCCCGGGAATAACATTGCTTCCCAACGCCCAATCCGGGTGATTTTCATTCGGATCAAAAAATGTATTATAAAATCGTGTAATGTCCGGAAGAGGGTTTCCGGAATGTATCGTGACCGTCGCGATTCCTTCTTCATCAGTGAATCCTGTGTGTGTTGAAATCACACCGGCTGTGGTTGTAAAAAAGACTGCGGTCCCGGCAGGAACCGGATTGTTAAATTTGTCACCCACAACAACCGTCACCCTAGCCGTATTGTTGACAACATCCCAACCCACAATATTCGAAGGTCCCACACCAACCGTTAAATGACTGGTCAGTGCATTATTTACATTTTCAATAAATGGCGGGCCGGCAAATATCAATATTTCCGTTGAGATAGCACGCACTTCCGGTAGGACGGGAACACCTGAAACATCGGTAACCTGCGCCATAATTCGAACGCTCCCCGAACGAATACCACTATTTAAAGAAACCTGTGCGTTTCCATTTACGGTAGGAATCGCTTCTGTACTACTTAAAAACTCTCCTGCACCCGGGGAAGCAAAAATCGAGAATCTAACCAAAGTTCCATCGAGCACCGGGTTATTTTTACTATCCACAACCGTTGCAGCGATCGTGACCGTTTGATTGCGGCCAGAATCTTTTACACCGAGACTATTGGGATCAAAATTCAACAAAATGCTGTTGGGTCGTCCAGGGCGTAACTGAATGTTTAACTGTTCAGAGACGCCTCCGGCTGAAGCCTGTATTGTAGCAACGCCGGTTTGACTGCTGGAAAATTGGGCTTCGGCTTGACCAGCAACGGTTTGTGATGATTCAGTCACATCCCCGATATCGGTGGAAAAACTTACTCGTGTACCGTCAACAACGGTGTTGCCTGCAGCGTCAAAAACGCGCGCCACAATACGGGTCGATGTAATGCCGTCTGCCGGCAACGACGTTGAATCGGCCGCCAAAGTAATTACGGCTGCATCTCCCACAACGAACCGGACAGAGGTTGTGTCTGTCAATTGGTCCACCTTGACAACAACGACGGCAGTATCCGGTTTTGTACCACTGGTCAAAACACTCCGGGCAATGCCTCCGCTTGTCATTTTTTGGGATTCAATCGTACCGGTTCCATCGATAATCTGAAAATTAACCACAGTACCATCCGACACAGGATTGTTTTGCCCATCCGTTACCGATGCTGTTAGCGTAGACGTACTCTGGTTGTCCGCCGGAATGGAAACCGGGTTTGCCGACACAGTCAAATAAGTCGGGACGGACTCACCAAACATGACATGCACCGTATCCGTCAATGCATTCCCGTAAATAGCTGTCACCGTGGACAGACCGGTTTGTACAGAACTGGTCAACCTTGCGGTGGCAACGCCACTGGCATCTGTAACCACACTATTGGGGATCGTGCCTAAATCTGCTCCCACTTGAATCTGAGCACCTGAAATGGCTATGGTGCTGGTGGTCTCTTTTAAAATTATTCTGATGATCGACTCACTTCTACCATCCGCTATAATATTCTGTGGATTTGCGTCGATTTGGAAATCCACACCTCTCAGCAAGATTTGAGTCATCGCTGCGGCACTATCGCTGCGGACATCAATTTGCGCAATCGTATCCGTCCGCAGAGCTTGAGAGGTAAATGTGACTTGTGCTATCCCCGAGGAATCCGTTACCGCCGCAAGGGTAATTGACCCCACATTGGTTTCAAATGTAATGGGCAAACCGGTAATGGGGTCACCGGCTTCATTTTGCCATTCGGTGTTGATAATCGTTGAACTGATTCCGTCCGCTAATAATGACGTCTCCTCCGGTTCGATAGTAATTGTTTCCGGGGTCGTATCACGCACATCAATTGTGACGCTCTTTTTGTTTGCACCATATATCCCGGAAATAAGCGCCTCACCACGACGTTGTGGCGCAGTAAATAGGACAGTCGCAAATCCCGAATCATTTGTGGTCTGCGTTGTGGCGGATAATAAACCCATATTTGTCGAGAATCGAACCGTATCGCCGGCAACAGGTCGATTTGACTGATCTAAAATCAATGCACGAATGATCGAGTTTCCGTCTGGTGCAACGGTCGTCGGATTTGCCTGTAATCCCACAAACAGTTTGAATTGATCACCGGTATTGGAGGTGGGATCAAGTGGAGGATTCTTTGAACAAACAAGAATTAAAGAAACAGTGAACAGAAGATAAAGCAGAACGTATTTTAATGACTTCCTTGTGGCAACTTTCATAATCAATACAATTTATTTCAACAAAAGCATTCGTTTTGACAGGACATTATCGCCCATTTTTAAGCGATAAAAATAAACTCCGGAAGCTACCGGATTACCTAAATTATCGACACCGCGCCAATTTAATTTATATTCTCCAGGCACCTTTTTGTCATCCAACAGGGTAACAATTTGCTCTCCCCTTATATTGAAAATTGACAATATTAATGAAACCGGTTCACGATTACGATTGAACGGCACATGAAACGAAATTGTCGTTGACGGATTAAATGGATTCGGATAATTTGTATACAATTCAAATGAGTTAACCTCCGAAAACGCCGCTTTGAGAATATCGCTGAATGAAAAAGTTCCATCCGTATCGATTTGCTTTAAGCGGTAAAAATAAACTCCGAAAATATCTGATTCGTCATATTCATAATGCTGTGGCACTAACGTCGTACCGGCGCCGGGGATAAACGCCACCCTTTGAAAATGCTGCTCAGTTTCGCTTCTTCTTTGCACCTCAAAGCCAAAATTATTCGTTTCGGTAGCGGTTGTCCAGATTAATTTCCTGTCCACTATTCGAAACGAAACCAGCTCCACTGGCAGCGCACCATCATACTCATAAGCTCCTAAATCTGGTGCATTTCCCCAAAAAGTAATGCCGGCAGGATTGGCGGCATCGCCTGCATCGATGCAAGGCGAAGCGACAAGAAGATGAAAATTACCCGCAGCAGTATCCACAAATACCGGATTCAATCTGATGTTGTTATGAACATCAGATGCATGGCCATTGCTGTTGCTCGTAGTCAAATTACCAACGGATACGTCCGTGCCGACAAATTCGGAAATCTCGTTTCCCCAAACATCATTATATTCGATTACTTCCGTAGCTGAGGTATCAATCACCGCAACACCGAACTGTTTATTCCCGATGATGATATTATTTTTGATGATGGGTCCCGATGAATCGTTAACCGCAATACCCAAATTATTATCATAAAACGTATTTTGCCAAATATTCGGTTTGGAACCGTTGACACAGGAAATTCCCTCATTCAAATTGCGACTGATTAGATTTTGACTGATGGTCGGTGAAGAATTCTGACATAAAATCGTGGAAGAAACAGACACGTTATTTAAAAATTTATTCTGAAGAATCGAAGGACTTGAATCCGTACAACGAATGGCAGTATTTTCATTGGCAGTAAACGTGTTCAACTGAATGACGGGTGCACTACCATTGCGACAATCAATCCCATTTGTATTTTTGGAAAATGTTGAAGATTTGATTTCAAAAGTTGCATTATTTTCTGTTAAACCCACACTTGCATATTTAATACTGCAATAATGTAAAGAACCAGCACTGGCTGTATTAAAGATCAGACCGGACCAATCCCCACTCTGCGGAGTGGCCGCATTAGAGTGAAAGAAAATTGAATCGGCTTCAGTTCCCACAGCATTCAACGTGCCATCAATTGTAAAACTTAAACCGGCGTCAAACTTTAAAATGACCCCCGGTTCAATGGTCAACGTATGCCATGAAGGTACGGAAATATTTCCAATCACGCTGATTGGACTATCAGCCACTTTGAGCGTATCAACAGTAAGTTGCCCGCTAATGGTACCGGCGGCCAAATTTAACCAAAACAGCATTATAGCCAAAAACAAACAACGTGCTTTTACCTTCAATCTAATGTAACTCCAAAATAAAAATCATAACTTATTCCGTTATTTCTTTCCAGTAAGTATAATGATATTGGCCTGTCGTTGGATAGTACGGCGGCGGAACGTCCAAAAAGCGCGTATCATAATGATAATCTTTTGCATAGCCTGTGGTCCCCCACCAACTGAACGTTCCTACGGGACCGCGAACTTTTTGACTTAACGAGCCGTAAATCGTCAGATCTCCGCGTGGTGAACCCCAGGCATAATTTTCTACCGTGAAAGAATCTCCAAGCGTTAGTAACGCCCCATCGATGATAACATCATTTCTGTTAGCCGAATTATCCTCAACGATAATATCTTTCTTGGCGATCAGACCTAACATATCATCACAGCCAGGCAACGGCTTTCCGTCAGAGTCAGAGCCCTCATAGATAATATCATTCTGAATATAAATATATCCCGTTGTTATGACAGTTAAGACACCGTCGAGAGTGCCTTTTATGTGAGTGGACCCTTTGACTTTCACAAAACCATTCAGGTCTGCTACATTTACAACGGCATCATGAATATCATAAACTTTAGACCCCCAAACCCAATGCCACACATTATATTTAAGCGTGCCATCGGCTTTGAATTCAATACTGGAGCGCCGGCCAAACCTCGCATCGATAATAAGATTTGGAGGGTCTGTATTGACAGCCCAATAATTATCCATAATATCTTGCATGGTTGGAAAAACTACCGGCGGCACTCCCAACTGATACCCATCCTGGAAATCCGGCATAAAAGGAAATCCCTTGTGAAAACTTGACGCAGTACTGGTCACTTTTCCCATAAAGACAGGGCTGCCCACAATAGAAATTTGGTCGTTACTATGCATGGGACCTTCGACCAAGTCCCCCGTATTAAACCAGATTGTTCCACCTTCACTTCCCGTGAGATACGCATAGCGGTTAAAAGTTGTGACTTGCATTTCAATCTGTAGTTTTCGCTCAACGTCTGCAACTTTACCTACGGAGGTGATTGTATATTTTTTCAGGTAGGTTCCAGTATTTCCGTTGTCCGGGTCGATGGTAACGGTATAGGTGCCGGCACCTGCCTGCACTTCATTATATTGAATAAACGGATTTATCCCACTCGGCGGAGGGTCCTGATATTCCAGCCAGCGATAGGCCAACTCAATTCCACCTTCAGCGAGCCAAAATGCCTGTGTTGCCTGTAGCTGTTTCGCACCGATTCTCGCATCCATGACAACTGTAGAAACCGTGACATAGCCTAAGACAGAAAGAAACATCCCGGCTACAATCGCCATAATAAGAGCGATACCTTCTTCTCGCTTTAATTTCTGTAAAGGCTTCATAATCAATAGTTAGTCAAATACGATATTAAAATAAAATCATCAATTGAAGCATGCGTTACGGTAACGACGATCTTTTTGTTGGTTGAATAAGTGATGATCGTGACATATCTGTTGAATCCCTGAAACCCACCGGCATTTGTTTCAGGGGGATAATTTTCAGAGACCACATAACCATAGCCTTTGCTTTTTTTGTCAGTAAATATTTTTTCCATCTGCTCATTCGCAAGATTGTTAGCCGTTGAGATGATATCCATATCAAAGCTTTTTGACAGGCTTGTGGAAATCATATTCATTGTGGCCAGCAATGCAACACTTAGAAATATCATAACCAGGATTATTTCAATGAGCGTAAACCCTGCCTGGTCATTTGTACGATGACGAGCAAAAATTTTGTCTTTAAACAAGTTCATCATAGTACTTGTTAAAAATTTCGTGGCGTAACTTTCATATGAGAGACAACCGTCTTACCTTGAACTTGCAATGATAAAAATAATGCAATGGAGCGAATGTTCTTCATATCGTTAATTGGCAATATTAACTGATTGCCATTATTATTAAAATACGAGAACTGGAACGTGGAAATTCCATCGATCAAAACATCGTCGTTGCGTAGAATTTCATTATCTGTAAATTTGTATGCAATTTCATTATTGTTTACATCCTTAAATCGAATGGAATCGGCTGTGGCTTTAAAAATACTATCCTGGGCGATAATTTGTCTCACATCAGTGGCAATTTTACGAAAGGCAAAACGTGAATTCTGCAATGCTTCTTTTCGATTTGCAACAATTTTGTATGTATTGACTTCATAGTAAATGATATTTCCGATGAACCCGGCAAGTGTCGTAACCATCACCATGACCATAATCAACTCAATTAACGTAAATCCTTTCTGAGAAAGATTAACCCGACTCATTTTATCACATATCTTCAATTTTTATATACCCGGTATTTGCAGTCACACTCACTTTTTTTGCATTGTTTAATACCAGTAAGGTCAATTTACCAGAATAAGGGCTTCCGGCATTCAAGGGTACTCCAGATCTATTAAAGTCTAACCGCCCACCGGAAAAGGCTGTTTGGGTTATCTGTACATTTGGTACATCGCCTTTTCCAAGTTCAATAATAAAATTTCCTCCCTTCAACGGATTTTGCAAATAGGAACCATCAGCCCATTTCAGGTAATATCGATTGTGAGACGGGTCGACAAAGACGCTTGTACTTTGTCCACTGGTTACAGCCAACTCTCTGGCATAACGCATATCAGCGGCGATTTTATGAATCATTGATTGGTATTGAACACTGGTATAAGAATTATGGTAATTTGCAGTCACGACATAGGATAAAACTCCCACAATCACGATTGTAACAATGAGTTCAATTAAAGAGAAGCCTTTTTGTCCTTTGAATAATTTCATACAATTCAATGTGGTTATTTATTTAGACAAAAAAGGGAAGCCCACAAAATGCAAGACTTCCCTTTCTGCGCGTTTAAAATTACGCCAACGATACATCACCGTGCATGAGTTGTTATCGATGTCGGACACGACGCTAAACCTGTGGTGGCGTTGTAGCCGGCTCCGGCAGAATAGGCAGTTCCGGTCGTCGGGCATGTCGGGACAGACCCCGTTTTAAACATACTGCCAGCTAAATTGCTTGGAAACGTGGCGTTACCTGCAA
Organism: uncultured Calditrichaceae bacterium; assembly: GCA_964455375.1. GTDB lineage: Bacteria > Zhuqueibacterota > Zhuqueibacteria > Oceanimicrobiales > Oceanimicrobiaceae > CAYVXE01. Next base: position 42,422 of record CAYVXE010000001.1, on the reverse strand, counting down.
TAGCGCTATCTGCATAAGCAATGGATGCCGCCGCTTCGATAGCTGCCTGATTTGCTTTACATTGTGATGCTTGCGCGCTGCTGCTTAAATCAACAAATTTCGGCACGGCAATGGCAGCCAAAATTCCGATAATCACAATAACCATGATCAACTCAATCAAAGTAAAACCGCTTTGATTCTTCATAAAAAACACCTCCATCAGTGAATTAGTATAAATGATATTATTTGTTTACCTGTCCGTAATGTCGCATAACGCAACTTGTATGCCATGTAACTCATGGCAATTATTTGTTGTTTTTAATTAAGTTAGGCAATACGGAGCCTCTTTTAAAATAAAAATATTTGTTCCATTCTGAAATACCGCATAGATGTCTAAATCCGCATCACCCGCCATATCATTGTTTTTCTGAAACTTAGATCATTCATTGTTTCATTTTGGAATAGTGTTTCACTTTTTCTTTTAAAAAGATTCATTTAGGAACACTTGCCAGATTAAGATTATTGAGCCAGTTTCGTCAAATCCCACATTGGTAGAAAAATCGCCATTGCCAGAAACAAAACGATCACCCCTACACCAACCGTTAAAATCGGTTCAATCATTGACGTTAAATTTTTAACTGCATAATCTACCTCCGTGTCATAATGATTAGACACGTTCAACAACATTGTATCCAACGAGCCGGATTGCTCACCAATAGCGATCATTCGAACGACCATGGGAGGAAATATATTTCCCCTGCCCAACGGCTCGGCTATTCCCTCGCCCTGTAAAATACCGTAAGCTGCATTCTCTATTTCTTTACTGATAACCAAATTACCCACCGTTTTAGAAGCAATATCCAACGTCTGCAAAATTGGTAAACCACTGCTATTCAATGTTTCAAACATCCGCGTGAATCGAGACATCGAAGATTTTAAGTTCAGAGGGCCCAAAAGCGGTATACTAATTTTAAATTTATCCCACTGATACGCGCCTTTTTCGGTTTTTATATACCGCATAAAACCGAAATAAACCACAGCGAAAACCAAAACCAAAACATACCAGTATTCAGTTAGAATATGATGAAATCCAATCAATACCCGTGTTGGTAAAGGTAATTCGATTTTCATTGAATCAAACAAGGATATGAAGTTTGGAACGACCAGCAACATCAACCCGATAAATGCCATTACCAAACTGATAATGACGATAATTGGGTATCGCATGGCTGATTTAATGCGGGATTGTGTTTCCATATCATGTTCCATAAGGGAGGCGATGCGCTCCAACACCTCATCTAAAGCACCACCCATTTCAGCCGCCCTAATTGAGTTTACATACAGATCGGAAAATTCGTCCCGATGTATCGCTAACGCATCAGAAAAGCTGTGACCGCTCTCAATATCAACATAAATATCCTGAATGACTGTCTGTAAATCTTCGTTATCCGTTTGCTTTACCATAGCTTCCAAACAAGATAACAATGGGACTCCTGCTTTCAGCAACGTAACTAGTTGTCTGGTAAAAACAATAATCTCAGCCTGCTTGATCTTTTTCTTCTTTTTGAATAACGAAATACTCGAAGAAGTTTTTTTCTCTTTAATATTTATGGGGAAATAGCCCAGCTTATCTAATTTCTCGGCCACCTCATCGGCACTTGAAGCTTCTATAACTTGAATCACTTCCATTCCGGAATCATCAATTGCTTTATATTCAAAATCAGACATAATAAAATTGTTTACACGTTGATTTTACCGCTGTAGTTGAATGCGGTATTTTTCCAATTTTCTATATAATGTCGTTCTGCCGATTCCGAGTTCCAGAGCTGCATTGGACATATTATAATTTGTTATTCGCAAAGCCTGAAGTAACACCTCTTTTTCCAACTCCTTGAGTGGAATAATTGTGCGGGTCAGAGGAACAATTTTTTTCAAATCCATAACCGAATCAGACAATTTAAAGTCTTCCTTGTAGGATGTGATAGTGATTGGGAGATGCTCCGGGGCTAGAGTACCATTCGTTGAATTCAGCAAAGAACGTTCAAGAACATTCTCAAGCTCTCTCACATTTCCCGGCCAATCATAATTGATCAGATAGTCCATTGTTCGAGGTAAAATGGTACTTACCTTTCTTTTATATTGTCGATTAAATTTTTCTAAAAAGCAGGCTGAGAGGGTCGGGATGTCTTCTTTCCGTTCACGGAGAGACGGCAAGAATATCGGGTAAACACTAATCCGGTAATATAAATCTTCACGGAAATTACCCTTCCTCATCTCTTCCTCTAAATTCTTGTTGGTAGCGGAAATGACCCTGACATCTACGTTTACAGTACTGTTCCCACCCACCCGCTGAAATTTTCGTTCCTGTAAAACACGTAAAATTTTTACTTGCGTAGCAGATGCCATTTCACCGATTTCATCAAGAAAAATAGTTCCGCCGTCAGCCTGTTCAAACTTTCCTAAACGTTTCGCCACCGCACCGGTAAATGCGCCTTTTTCATGTCCGAACAATTCACTCTCCAGCAAATTGTCCGGAATGGCGGCGCAATTCACGGCGATAAACGGTTTGTTCTTTCTCGGGCCGTTGAAGTGAATGGCCCTGGCCAGTAACTCCTTACCGGTTCCGCTTTCACCACGAATAGATACGGTTACATTTGTATCTACAACGCGGTCAAGACTTTTGAAAATATCTTGCATTTTTTTACTCTGCCCGACTACCTGTTCAAAACTGTATTTGCTTTTGAGCTGTCCTTTTAGACGAGAAATTTCACCGCGCAATTCTTTTGTTATTAATGCATTTTTAATGGAAATCTCCAGTTTCTTCCAGTCCAGCGGCTTTGCAAAGTAATCGTATGCCCCTAATTTCATAGCCTCCACGACTGTGCCTATCCTGCTATCGGCGGTCAAAATTATAACGGGTAGTCCGGGGTCAGCTTTTTTAATTCTTTTCAAAGTTTGCACACCGTTTATCAACGGCATGGTCAGGTCTAATAGCACAAGATCATAATCTTTGGTATTCAACATTTCCAATGCTTCATAGCCAGAGCCTGACACACTTACACTGTAATTATGTTTCTCTAAAATTTCACGGATCGTTCTGGTGAATTCGTTTTCATCGTCAACAACGAGTAAAGAAGCGATTTTGTCCATCGTAACTTTTCCGGATAACTGCATGATATTTTATCTAATTATTTAACATTTTTATCGTCACTATTTTTATAAATTTAAGTTAAAGTTTCGGCACCTTCACACCTGATCTGCATTTGTCACTCTGAACACTTCCTCCAGCGAGGTCAAACCCTGTCGAACCCGCAGTAACCCGTCCTGTCGCAAACTACGCATACCATTTTTAAACGCCGCCTGTCTTACCAGAAGGCTCGATTCTTTTTTTAGAATTAAATCTCTCAGTTCCTCATTAATAACCATAATTTCATAGATACCAAGACGGCCTTTGTAACCTGTGTTTTTACAAGTGCTGCATCCCATATTACGATAAATAGTGAGTTCCCGGAATTCAGCGGGAAGATTCAGATCCTGCAAAGCAGTCTTTTTTAAGGTATATGGTTGCTTACAGTTATCACAGAGTTTACGTACCAGCCGCTGTGCCATGACGCCCACGGTTGCGGAGGCCGCTAAAAATGGTTCGATACCCATTTCAGACAATCGGGTTAGTGCGCCGGGAGCATCATTTGTGTGAATAGTGGATAAAACCAAATGTCCGGTAAGAGCCGACTCCACTGCGATTTTTGCCGTTTCTGTATCACGGATTTCTCCGACCATAATAATATCCGGGTCTTGCCTCAAAATCGACCTTAAACCGACAGCGAATGTCAAACCCGCTTTCATGTTCACTTGCGATTGTCTGATACGCTTCAGCCGGTACTCCACGGGGTCTTCCACCGTTATAATATTTTTATCCGGCGTATTGATGGATTGTAAAGCAGAGTAAAGTGTGGTCGTCTTACCACTTCCGGTGGGACCGCAAACTAAAATGACGCCGTACGAGCTCGACAATATTTGTTTGAATTGACCGAGCATAACATCATCAAATCCCAGATCCTCAATATTCAATGTAAGACTGCCTTTATCAAGAATTCGCATGACAATATTTTCACCATACACGGTGGGCAGGGTTGAAACTCGTAAATCCACTTCACGGCCGTTGACATTCACCTGAAAGCGGCCGTCCTGCGGTATTCTGCTTTCGGCGATATCCATATCGGCAAGAATTTTAATTCGGGAAATGATAGCCGCTTGCAAATGTTTTGGCGGACTCAGGTTTTCATGTAATACACCATCAATACGGTACCTGACTTGCAAACTGTTTTCTTCCGGTTCAATGTGGATGTCGCTCGCTTTATCCAAAATCGCCTGACTGATAATGAGATTCACCAGTTTTACAACCGGCGTGCCTTCGCTGAGTTGTTTAAGCTTCTCAGCAGATGTCTTTTCTTTTTCATCTTCCTGTGGCTTTTGATTCTTGATATTTTCAATGACTTCATCCAAAGAGGAGTCTAATTCCGAAGACGCTTCGTAATACAAATTAAGCGCGTCTTGAATTTCTTCCTCCACCGCCACAGCCGGCTCGATTTTATAACCAGTTTCCCTGTGCAATGTATCTATTATCTGAACATCACCAGGTTCAGCCATCGCAATGGTTAGACTATCTTCAATTTTAAAAACGGGAATGGCTTTATATTGGAAGGCCAGGTCTTTTGGAACAAGTTCCAGGACCAGCGAGTCTATGGTATAATCACAAAGTTCAATGAAAGGAATGTTTAAATATTCTGCAAGGCAACTGTATACAGCTTTCTTGTTTACCAGCCCCTTATGAATAATGATCGTGGAGAGCTCTTCATCATGATGCTTTTTATATTTCAAAACATCGAGTAATTCCTGTTCTTTAAGAAGTCCCCGTTTGATTAAGAGCTGTCCGAATTTTCTATCTTCATCAGTAATCAATTTAAATGTCAGTTAATATATAAAACCCGGTTTTATTTTTTTCCAGAATCATGTTCATTCCGAAAATGCTCAGGCAGTTCAGCGATAGCCTGTCCAGCAAGGCTGATCCCCATTTCAGAAAGCCGGTGAAAAGATTTCTGCACGAGCTTTCCTTTTTTTGTGGTAAATTCGCCAGATAAACACCTCGATCTGTCTTTTTGAAAAACAACGTCATGGTATTATGTCGTAACCCGTTCAAGATATTTTCGAACAGCTTTCAGCAGCTTTCCGCTCTGGTCGGATTTGTAAACATAGTCATCTGCACCGGTTTCAAAGCCTAATCGTTCATGACGCTTTGTCTCTCTGGAGGTCAACATTATGATCGGAATGTGTTTATACTTCGAATCGAATTTCAACAACCGACTGACTTTGTAACCGTTCATTTTAGGCAGCAAAACATCCAAAATGATTAAATCAGGATTCTTTGTGCGCGCCAAATTTAATCCTTGCTGTCCGTCATACGCGGCAATCACTTCATAGCCCATTGCATTGAGACGCATAGTCATGACATCCACAATATTCACATAGTCTTCTACAATCAGTATTTTTTTTGCCATGATTCTTCTCTACACAGGAATCGTAAAATAAAATGTACTTCCTCTCCCGACTTCGCTCTCCACCCATATTTTTCCACCTAATGCTTCAATAATTTCTTTAGTAATGCTCAGACCAAGGCCATATCCACGTTCGCCCTGGCCATCAAAATTGTCTAGCTGTTTAAATTTTTGGAAAATCGCTTCATGTTCAGCGGCTGGGATTCCGACGCCCTGGTCTTTTATCCACAGTGTCAGCACAGAATTATTTAAGTCCGCATGTATTTGAACAAGCCCGCCGGGCAATGAATATTTGATACTGTTTTCGACTAAATTGAAAAAAACTTGCTGCAGCTTATCGCGGTCACCTCTAAATGTCGGAATTGACTTCGGAATGGTACTGATCAACGTAACATTTTTCGAACGTGCATAAGACTTAAAAGAATCAATGACCTTATTAACCAAAAAGATCAGTGCTACCTGTTTTCGCCGATCGATGAATTGAACCCCCTCCTCAAATCGAGCTAAATCCAGAATATCTGTAAGCAAGCGATTTAATCTGGCCGTATCGTCCTTCACAATATTCAAGCAATGAACTTGACTTTGGTTAAGTGTCCCCAAATCCTGATCGAGTAATAAATCGATCGATCCAAGAATTGAATTCAATGGGGTTTTTATTTCGTGCGAAACAATTGTCAGGGATGAACGCATCTGGTCTACTTGCCAGTTCATGGTAACGTCCTTCAGACAAATCATCCAGCAACTTTGTTCATTTCTGGCGTTTTTTAGTAACTCAGTGTGAATTCCTATCAATTTTGATTTGTCTTTTGGACTGCTGACAACTTTATTTATTTCATGAAGATTGTTTTCCAAAGCTTCCAGAAGAAAATCCGTGACAAAATCAACGCCCAACTCGGTTATTTTTTGTCCGACATAATTTCTTTCATTATTTATATCCAACAATTTTATCGCTGCCGGATTTATGAGCAAAATCTGTTTTTGCATATCAATAAGAATGACGCCATCGAATATTCTATCCACAAGGGCTTCAAACAGGTCTAACCTGCCAGACATAATTTCCAGAAGATTCTTCAGAGAATCCAGCAGCCCGGGATTTCTGAAAAATTTTTGCGCTTCAATGAAACTTGTTTTCTGACTACCGGCAATATAAACATAGGCAACTTCGGAATCCTCGTTGATGAGAGGGGAAAAAAAGCTGGCTTCAATCCGATTTTGCATATCAAAACGGTAGTCATTTTCATCCTGAGAATTGATTATCGTGTCAATATGCTCAAAATGCAATGTCTCAACCTCTGCAAATTTCTTCTTTAATCCGGCGATATCCTCAGAAGAGATCGATTTTTGGGTTTTGATTTGAAGTTTGTTTCCACCGATTTGTATGGTAGCCACACAAAAAGTATCTTGAATAACAGTCACAGCCATAAAACGCAGCAGGGACAACCACTCCTCAATCGCTTCCGACTGCAGATTGATTGAAGCCCTTTCAACGATGGTCAGATTATTATGCCCCGTTTCAACATCTTTCATGATGGACCTCATCCAATGAGGTTAAAATAGAAGCTATACAATGTCTGTCCGAAAAACACAATCAGAATTGCTCCCAGCGCAATGAACGGTCCGAAAGGAACGGCGCTGTCCAGTTTTATTTTTTTTGCACCAAGACCAATTGCAATGACAGGAAAGGCTAAAAAGAAAGCAAGAAAAAGAGCTATGATGACTTCGGGGCCGAGAAAAACACCAATCATAGCACCTAACTTCACATCGCCCGCCCCCATACTCTCTTTTTTAAACAAGAATTCTCCGATGATACCCAACAACCAAAGGAATCCACCACCTAAAATCAAACCCACCAATGATTGATAGACAGACGTCTCTTTGAGAAATATTGAAAGCACCACACCTATGACGATTCCGGGAAAAGTCAAAACATTCAGGATCAGTTTCGTATCCAAATCAATAAAGCTAATGGGGAGTAAAAACAAAATAAGAGTCGAGTAAAAAATAAACATGTGACTCAAACCATAAACGTACCATAACAGGACAAACATGCTGCCCGTTAATGCTTCAATAAGTGGATATCGAAATGGGATTGGAGATTTACAGAATTTACATTTCCCGTGTAAGATAAAATAACTTATGATAGGAATATTATACCAAAAAGGTATAGCTGTGTTACAATCAGGACAGTGTGAACCCGGCCAGACAACCGATTCTTTGCGCGGAAGCCGGTAAATGCACACATTCAGGAAACTCCCCCAAATGGCACCGCCGAGGAAAATGACGCAAATTTGAAGCGTAATAAAATACTGCCCTGCTAATTGCATGATTGAACACGCTGAACTGCACTCGTTAACGTATAACCTTGGTCCAAATAATCTTTAATTTGCCGTAATACTTCGAAATCCCTGGAAGAGTATCGTTTAAATTCACGAGATCCCATTGAAATCATTCTCGGTTTTACAATACCCTTCAGTTCCCAATAATACAATTGCCGTAAACTGATATTTAGTTTATCAATCACATCTGAACTAGTTAACCACATGGTATTATTCATCTTATAACCTTAATATTAACTCCTGAACAATTATACCTAAACATCGGCATAAAATTTGTTAAACATTAATGAAAGATGAAGAATTCTTAACGGTTGGAATTGTAAATGCGAATCAGGAAAGATTCAAATTGGCACCACCCATCTCAAAGCTTTCGCTGGAGGGCTTATGGACAGATTTAAGGCTAAAATGTGTCAAATTCAGCAGGTGGAAGAACAGTTTAATTTTTGATAAATCGGGGAGATGAACTCAATATCAAATTAATTCAATTCCATTTCGTGAAAATTTACTGAGACGACTTTTGAGACGCCTTCTTCCTGCATGGTGATGCCATAGAGACAATCAGCTTCCCGCATGGTCAGTTTGTTGTGAGTCACGACAATAAATTGCGTGTTTTCCGAAAACTTGCGAATAGCCTTTACATATCTTTGAATGTTGGCATCGTCAAGTGGTGCGTCTACTTCATCCAGAATGCAAAACGGGCTGGGTTTGACTAAATAAATACCAAATAGCAAAGAAATCGCTGTTAACGTCTTTTCGCCGCCTGAGAGCAAGGATATTGCAGCAATTTTTCTTCCCTTAGGGTCAGCCTCGATGATGATATCCGATTCAAGGGGATCAGCACCTGGTCCTAATTTCAAATCCGCCTGGCCGTTTTCAAAAAACCCGGTAAATACCTGAATAAAATTTTTCCGTATCTGCTCAAAAACACTCTCAAACCTGTCCCGTGCGGTTCTGTTGATCACATGAATGGTTTCGTTGAGATTCTTCTCCGCTTCGATCAAATCATTTTTTTGTGTCTGCAAAAATTCAAACCGGGATTTTTCTTTATCATATTCCTTTAATGCCAGGAGGTTCACAGGCCCCATAGAGTTCAACTTATTTTTCAGAGATTCGATGTTAGCCGTCAATGCCAACTCGTCCAGGTTTTCATCGATCTGTTGCCGTGAAATCCCGACGTCGTGCTCCTCCTCGATCATTTCTTTTATCTTTTCGCTATTGTGCTTCAACTCCGACACACGCAATTCTATGCCGTGGAAAGATTCCGAAACCATATCGCGCTCTTCCCGGATCTTCTTTACCTTTTTTTCTTTCTCCTCGAGAATTTCCTTCTGCTTAAAATAAGTCTGTTCAAGATCATGCACTTTAGACTCTAACACCTGGTGTTGTTCGAAATCGACCTGAATATTTTTCTTATTTATTTCAATCTGATTTTCAAGCTCCACATATTCCCTGGAGGTAAATTCAATTTCTTGAGTAATTCGCTCCTGAGATTTTATCAACTCTCTTTGATAGTCAATCAACTTTGAAATATTTTCCTGAAGATGCCGCTCCTGACCTTTAAGATCAACGAGCATAACCCGGCTGTCCTGCTCAATTTCACGATGTTCCCTTATGTCATCTTCCAATCCGGCTAATTCCTCGGAAATACGCTTATGGTCAACTTCAAATTTGAATTTATTTTCCTGCAAATCATTTAGAGACGGTGCAATTGTCCGGAACTTCTTATGTAATTGTTCTCTATTAGTACGATGTGCTTGTTTTTCCTGGCTCAGTCTTTCTATTACTTCAGCATCCTTCTTGGTTTCAAAATTTAATTGGGCTTGTTTAACATCTAAATCATTTACATTCGATTCCAGAGATTTTATTTCAGAGGACAACGCCTGTCCCTTTTCAAACGCCTTTTTATAATTTTGCTCCACCGTTTGTAGAAGCGATTCATCATCCTGGATCATTTTCGAGGATTTTTGCAGTTTTTTTTCTAATTTTTTGACTAACTCTTTTCGGCCCACAATACCGCCTTGCTTTGCGGTTCCGCCCCCCCTGATGGGACCCCAAGTCGAGTAAATTTCTCCATTTAACGTAATTAAATTAATACGCTTATCCTGTATCTTGTCTGCATATTGCCTGGCCACAGCCAAATCTTTAACGATAATATAGTCATACAACAAAGAACGAATCAAAGGTTTATAGTCATCGCGACATTGTACGAGATTGTACGCCCAATCAACCATGCCTTCGGTTTGTTCCGGATTGATATCTTTGGTGTTAGCGCCATTCGTCACATGAATTTTATCCAGAGGAAAAAACGTTACAGACCCCTTTTCACCGGATTTGAGCACGTCGATACATTTCAGCGCCTGATCCGTATTTTCTACAACCAACGAAACGGCTGCGTCGCCAAGCGCCGTCTCGATGGCATAGCGATAGTTTTCATCAACGGATAAAACTTCTGCAATCGTACCCTTATAGCCACCGTTCAAATAGCCTTCCTTTATAAGATGCTGCACGCCTTCTGGATGATCCTCATACGACTCTAAAAACTTCCTCAACAATTCAATGCGCTCTTTAAGAGTCTGAATTTCGCTTCTTCGCTGTAAAATTGTCTCTTTGATCTGCTCTTTTTGTTTAGTCAAAGTTTCAATTTTAGCAAGGAGTTTCTTTTTCTCAAATGCCTTCCTGCGCAGAACAGCTTCCTTTTCCGATTTCCTGTCAACTGTCTTCTCTAACTTGTCAGCTCTGATTTTTGACAGAAGCTCATATTCCTCAAGCTGGCGGTCGATTGCTTTCTCACGCTCCTCGATATTTTCAAGCTGTGTTTTAATACGCTCTTCTTCTTTCTTACTGTCCGTCAAACCTTCGACAGCCTGCAAACGCTGATTTTCGAGACTCTTCAAGGAATCGTTTTTTTCTTGAAAGCGCAGCTCTATTTTCTTAAGCGCCGAGTTCTTCTCCTGGTAATCGTTTTCAGCGAGTTGAATTTTTGCAAATAATTGCTGAACCTCCTCTTTTGAGGCTAAAAGCTGACTTTTATTTCTATCCACTCGTTCATGAAGTTCTCCTTTATCTCTTTTCAACCTTTCTTTGGCCGTTTCCAAAGCCTTGCGTCGTTCACGTGCAACCAGAATTTGTTCTTCCTGCTTTTGGATTTTCAAGGCAAAACTATTTAATGCTTTCTGCTCCGCGCTCAGTCGCTTTTCCAAATCAAGTAATTGGCGGCGACCCTCTTCAATTTCAGATTCCTTTTCATCGAAAACCGTACTCAGTTCCACACGACTATTTTGAGTTTCTTTCAGTTTTTCAGTCAGGGGGTCAAGTTCAAACAATATTTTTGAATAGTTGTGAGTGGCTAACTTGATTTCATCCTCTTTCAACAATTCACTGAACTCCTGATATCTTCTCGCCTTTCTTACTTGTCTTTGCAGTGAAGAAACATTTTTTTCCACTTCGCTAATGATATCATTTACACGAACAAGGTCTGCCGCAGTGGCCTCCAGTTTCCGAAATGCAGCTTTACGACGCAGTTTATATTTTGTGACGCCGGCAGCTTCTTCAATTATTTTTCGCCGCTCTTCCGGCTTGCCGTTAAGAATAGTTTCTATCATACTTAATTCTATAATAGAATAAGCATTGACTCCCATACCCGTATCCATGAACAAATCCTGAATATCTTTTAAGCGACAAGGACTATTATTCAATAAATACTGACTTTCAGTTGATCTGAATAAACGTCGGGTAATCAGTACTTCCGAATATTCGATGGGTAAAACATTTTTTGTGTTGTGTATTTTTAAAGATACTTCAGCCATTCCGAGAGGTTTTATATTTTGGGTACCGTTAAAAATCACATTTTCCATTTTCTCGCTGCGAATTGAGCCGGCTTTTTGCTCTCCTAAAACCCACCGGATCGCATCGACGATGTTACTTTTACCACAGCCATTAGGGCCCACCACCGCCGTGATTCCATTGTTAAAATTGATCTGTGTTTTTTTTGCAAACGACTTAAATCCGTGAATTGAAATACCATCTAAATACACAGTTTACCTTCTTTATTGTTTGTTTTTTTCAATGTATTATTTTAAAGCATACTATATACAGTATAACTCAAAGGAGAGAACTACGACATACTGTTGTTCGTCTGAATATAGACCAATATTCAACAAAAGTCAAGCGCTTTTTTTGAGGAAAATACAGAACACCGATTATAAATCATTAGGTTAGACGAAAAAATAATATTATTGTCATAAATGCAGACGTGAAAAACAGGCAAGCTGACCTGAATCATACAACCAGCATCAACTTATAAAACTTCGAATAATTTTAAAATAAATTTTCAGGTAGTCGAGTGCAGCGTACTTTTCTTCAAAATACCAGGCCACGCTGCCAAACACCACGACAAACATAGTTATTCCCAATATAATCGTCCGTACCATTGTCAACATATACATAATATGTAAACTGCGGAATAATCGAATGGCAAACCATATTACGAAACCAAACAGAATCGCTATTACCGGTATGGTCAAATTTGGATAATTCAGCGTCCTGTAATAAATCGGAACTAACGGCAGCAGCAAGACAAAATTGGCACCGCTCCAGAAGGCGAGGGTAAAAAATTGACTCCAGCGAACACTTTGTCCCAATATTCTTGAAACAAATATTGAAGTTACAACAATGCCCGTAAACCAAAGATAACACAAAAAAGTGAGCACTAAAATTGACGTAAAAGGCTGCAAAAGCATCCCAATAACATATTTCTTGATATTGCGGGACTGAAAAAAAAGATTAAGGAGCTCGTCGAAAAGAAGGTCTTGTCGAAAATGATATATAATGCTTGAGAGAACAATGCCTAACGCGGTACAAATAACAAAACTCAGCAATAAGGTGTGCATGCCCTGCACTTTACGGTTTTCTCTTAATTCAATATAGAATCCATGCGGATACACGAAAATCCTATTAAGATTTCCACGGAATTTTCGATTACGATTAAAGTGAAACAGGAAAACCAAAATCAAAAAAATACCGGCAACCGGATAAATGTTTGGATTTTTCCTAACCGGCACTTTAACCGACATGCGAATGGGCTGATATGCCTTAAACAAATTCTTCACCACGTTAAAAGCGATACGCTTTTCACGATGACGATTCACGATGCCGGTTTTAATCAAAAAATCATCTTGATCCCCGCCAAATACTAAGTTTGGCCGCCCCGATTGCCAATCAGCAAAACTGAATATCATGCTCCCCGCTGCTCGTCCTGTTTGGTTGACATCCGTCAAAATTCGGTTTAACGTATAGGCCTGCAATTCCTCAACTTTAACTGATTTAGAATATTTTTTAAATTGGCCGCGGCGTATATTCTGAGGTTGGCCGGTATCCGACTCAATCTCCTTACTGCGAACCGGTTGCCCCACCGAAAGGATCACCGGCGTTTCCTCAAAATAAGTTTGATAATTTTTAATAAAGGTCAGGATTGCCTCTGGCATCTTACCCGGAAGTTCGACAAAGTTAAACTCAATAAAATCCGGCAGGGGCGCCGGCGGCATAAATCTACTTGCTACAAATAGTGCAATTTGCTGCCCTGCCACTTTTTTTTCAAAACGAGCAAAGAAATCCCTCGTATAAGGAGAATCTAACTGCAGATCAGTTCCAATTCCCAATGCAGCGAATGACGTGTGCCAGCTATCCCGCTCAAGCATCTCATTATATGTGTTTTCCAGTAACTCGTCAAAAGACAGGTCTCTGAGCCGCGTATCCGGAAGCATAAATAATGGTGCTTGTTCAAAAACCAATAAACCCGCGTCATCACACAAATCAAGAAAATAAGGATGCGGTGCACCTTCCATAATCCGAATGGCATTTGCACCGGTGCTCTTAATTGCTTGAATCTCCGCTTTAAGCGTTTTCCACCCGGCAGTTGTCCCTATTCCTGGAAAATCATCAATCCAATCGAACCCCTTTATCTGCAGCTTTTTACCATTTAACAAAACAGATTTCTCAAATGTCAGATCCTTGAACCCAACACGCCGGTGCAGTCGATCAAGAATTCCCTTTGAATCAGACAAAATCGTCCGCATTTCATACAAGTTCGGATGATCCGGACTCCAGAGGTCCACACCTTGAATACTTAAACTGTCAACCAAAGTCAAAAATCTCTTTTCAAATAGCACCGGCCGTTTTTTTGTAACAGCTATGCGCTCGTTTTTTCGGATGTCCCAGACTTCACTTTGAATGGTAAATGTTTTTGATCCTGCACCCTCAATGTCGTCATAAAAATTAGCCAGTATGGATTTTATTCTAAGGCGACAATTTGTAAAGTTCGTATCAAATTGCTGGCTTATTTTCAAATCCCGGACATATCTTACCGGCGTGGCTAAAACAAAAATATCACGAAAAATACCGCCGTAATTTCTACTAAACCGGGGAGGGAAACTTAACGGGACACTGCTTTTGGAAAGTAATTTGTTTTGAATGATGATACGGATTTCATTCGGGGAATCATGATGAATTCGATTTTCACTGATGTCGACGGCAAATGACGTGCGGCCTCCACTGTGGCTCTGTAAAAATTCACCGTTTAGAAATATCTGACAGCGGTTATTGATTCCCCAGATGATGAGTTGCAGGTGCTTACCCACAAAACTGGAATCAATTTGAAAGGTACGCTTGTACTCAACATCACCCTGGAAACTATAAGCGCCCGGAACCCAGGCAGCGTGCCATGCATCTTCATCGACTTTCCGCACCTGCCATTCACCGTTTAAATTTACAAGACGGCGGGTAGCTCCCACATAACGATGCTGATACTGGACAAGTTGAGACGCCTCCTTTGACCGGTGAAAATATTCAGACGTCCAATCCTCTCCCAGAAGATTGTTTGCATGGATAAAAAATCCCGCGACAAGAAAAATAAGGAGTCGGACTAACAGGTCATTTCGAAACGATCTTGTGGGAAAAAGCATGGTCGGTAATTGAAAATGAGATAGTATTTTAGCCTGAACTATTTGTAAAAGTTGATTCAATTTAACAAAATATCCTGAAAAATCAAGCTTTAATGGGCTCGCAGAAATTTCTTCTTTACTTTCTGATAACAATTTTTTATAATAATCGTCAACTTTCACATCCAAACCCAAAGTACTTAACATGAAATCATTCTCACTTCTGATCACACTTTTATGGTTTTATCTGTTGCCGACAAATTCCTTTGCTCAATCAAATGCCGAGCAACCAGCCACAACAACTCAAACGCCGACCGATAATGTTGTCAAACTAAAAATAACCACTCCGAATCTGATTCTAAATGGCGTCGATTTCGAACTGCGGGTGGATGCTCTGAACAAAAACGGTATCCTGGTTAACACCGCCACAGACACCTTGCACGTGAGCGGCATTCCCGATCTGCATCGCCTCGTGCTTCACAACGGAACCATTTCAATGAAAGACGTTCGTGTAGAGGGAGCCGGACAACATCTCATTACCATTCAATCTGACGGGTTGATTGCAGATACAACTATAAGGGTTATCCCAGGTCTCTTAAGCTTATTACCGCCATTAGTGACCATTCTATTGGCGTTCATGGCCCGCCAGGTACTGATCTCCCTATTCTGCGGAATCTGGTTAGGTGCAATTTTCGTTTATGATTACAATCCGTTCATTGGATTCATGAAGACAATCGATTCCTATTTGATTCATTCTCTGGCCGATCCCGACCATGCCGCAATTCTCATCTTCAGTATGACGCTAGGCGGTATGGTGGGCATTATATCAAAAGCCGGAGGAACTCAGGGGATTGTAGAAAAATTATCCAAACACGCCAACCACCGCAGAGGCGGCATTCTGGCAACGTGGGCAATGGGCATTTTTATCTTTTTCGATGACTATGCAAACACACTGATTGTGGGAAACACGCTGCGACCTTTTACCGACAAACTAAAAATTTCCCGGGAAAAATTGTCCTATATCGTGGATTCCACAGCCGCACCGGTTGCATCCATTGCGATCATATCTACCTGGATTGGATTCGAGGTAGGATTAATCGATCAGGCCTTTAAAACCATAGGACTGACATTAAGCCCTTACAAAACATTTATCGAGTCGATTCCCTATTCAACATATAGCATATTAGCGCTTATTTTTGTTTTTGTCATCGGCATTCTGTTGATGGATTTCGGTCCCATGCTGGCCGCGGAAAAACGAGCAGCACTCACAGGGAAGGTTTTACGAGATGGTGCCCGGCCTATCGCCGACAGTTCAACCCTGGATATGATTGCCGACGAAGGGACACCGTTAAAGTGGTACAATGCTCTCATACCCATCAGCATTGTCATTCTTGTGACCATTTTCGGCTTGTATTTCAGCGGAAAATCTGCCCTGGGAGCAACAGCACAAAATGTCCATTTCGGAACTATTTTTGGTGCCGCTAATTCCTTCCATGTTCTCATGTGGGCATCCTTCACCGGACTTTTCCTTGCAGCACTTTTGGCAATCGGGCAGAAAATTCTGTCTTTACAACAAATTATCGAATCGGCAATTAACGGTTACAAATCCATGATTTTAGCCGCTATGATTTTAATTTTAGCCTGGGCGATTGGCGATATTTGTAAAGATTTGCATACCGCTGATTATGTCATCCATCTGAGTAAAGGGATTTTATCAGCTCATTTAGTGCCTCTGGTGACGTTTGCCGTTGCCGCAATCATCAGTTTCTCTACAGGTGCATCCTGGGCAACCATGGCAATTCTCACCCCTATCGTTATTCCTATGGGATATAAATTTCCTATAGAAGCCGGTATGAGTGCAGCTCTGAGTCATCATATTTTACTGGGTACCATAGGTGCTGTTCTCTCAGGCTCGGTTTTCGGCGATCATTGCTCACCAATTTCAGACACAACCATCCTTTCTTCCATGGCGTCAGCCGCTGACCATATCGATCATGTGAAGACACAACTACCTTATGCTGTCACTGTAGGACTTATTGCAATGGTCGTGGCCTACCTGCCCGTAGGTTGGGGAATGAATACACTCTTCTCAATTATACTTGGAACGGTTCTTCTTGTGGGAATTATCAAAATCTTTGGGAAAAAATTAGAATAAACATTTTACACTAAAGAAACGTCACGGCAGTTGCATCCGTCAACAGTCTGTTGAGACCGGGGAAAAAACAGTTACCAGCTTTAGCCCGAACGGAGTCGAAGGCTGCAACCCGCTGTTTTTCACTCATGTTGCGACAACACTCAGCATGAAGATTCATTTAATTCAGACTTTTTCACCATCCCGTTGGCTATTTTCACCGCTCTAACAATAGACTCGGCAACCAACTCTGCTGCAATGGCCCCCAGAGCAGTAATATTTACATCATCTTTATCACCAACAGAGAGCGCAAAAACGATATCCCCATCGAACGGCGTATGCGCGGGTTTGATGGTTCTGCTCAATCCGTCCTGTGCCATTTGAGCAAGTTTAATGGTTTGTTCTTTTGTGAGTTGGGCATCGGTGGCAACGACGGCCAACGTAGTATTGGTGGATGGGTCGAAAGATTTCGGGGGATTTTTGCGCAAATGCTGCATGGTATCGTAAAATTTTCCGGTTTTTGGATTCACTGCACCGGCCAATTTGGTATTTGTCATTGGCTGAAAAATATCCCCCAAAGCATTAACAACGACCAAAGCTCCCAAAGTAATATCGCCTACTTTTTCACTCCAGGTCCCGATTCCACCTTTCATGCAGTATTCCTGCCCGAGGATTTTTCCTACAGTCGCCCCTCTGCCGGCGCCGACTCGCCCTTCTTCAGGGTGGCTTTTAGCAGCCCGCGATGCCGCTGCATAACCCATCTCTTTATCAGGCCGAATCCGATAGTCGCCTTCCCGAAGATCAAAGATCACAGCAGCTGGTACGATGGGAATTTTAGTCACCCCAACATCAAAACCAATTCCCTTTTCCTCCAAAAATTGCTGCACACCGCTGGAAGCGTCCAATCCGAAGGCACTTCCCCCGGTTAACAAAATCGCATTCAACTTTGGTACAAGGCGAACAGGATGCAAACTTTCTATCTCTCTCGTACCGGGAGCAGAACCACGTATATCAACGCCCCCCACAGCGCCGTTTTCTGGTAGAATGACCGTACAACCGGTTTTTGCAACATCGTTTTGCGCATGACCGACGTTTAAGCCGGGCACGTCACAAATGGATTTTCTTTGGGGAGTCATTATCTAATTTTTACTAGCGTCAGATTTAAAAATCTGCAACCGTTTCATAAAAGGAATTTTTTTGGATGGTACCTCGACGATGAGGCTGCTGTCATTGAAGAAAAAAAGATCACCGATCATAAGACCGATGGAACGGCGAAGTGGCCGCCAATTATCCCGGTAAGCCTGTGAATCAATTTTAGTTCCTTCACGTCCTTTGCTCACCAGTCGAACACGCTGGGGGTACTCACGGTTTATCATAAAAGGTGAATGCGTGGTGTAGAGAAGTTGGTTCTTGACCGCCAGGTCTTCCATAACTTTCGTGAGGTCTTTCATTCCGGCGGGATGCAAATGAATTCCCGGTTCATCCAGCAGGAAAATAAACTCGTTCGCTTTTGCTTCAAATGTTTGAGAAATAAAATTGATATAAAAGGATAGATACCAGCGAAACCCGAGACTGCGTGATTCCGGTGTGTCGTAAACAGTGGTTCCGTCGGAAACATCAATATAGAGCACTTTGCCATTAACATTCAACTTAATTTCGATAGTAGGTTCCTGCGACCAGACACGTCGTATCTGCTGCGTAATTAAGCGACTGGCTTCTTCACTCGCCCGGCGCCCTCGGGTGGAATCCTCAAATATCAATTCATAATTATTTTGCAGGCCACCAATTTTTAACAGGTTCCTTTCAGTTAAATAATTTTTATCCCCATTTAACAACGTATCCAGCTCAACTCTGCTTTTAATTAATGAAATGTTATCAAAATAAAGAATCTTCGGGAGTATATCCAAAAGCTTTTTCGTATCCTTCACCTGTACTTCTTCATTGCGAATATAGATATGGTAATCGCTGAGTTCAGCGCCGGTTTTCATCACAATGAATGTTTCTGCATCTTTAAATCCTTCATGCAATGGCAGCAACGCTCTGCGATTTTCCCTTGAAAGACTGGTAAATTCTAAACTTACTTCCGGGCATTTCCCCTGATGATAATAATCGGAATACTGGCAGGTCAAGCTGCTCGAGTAAGGACGTCCCGGCCTGAATGAATCGATTGCACGCAACGTGTTCGTTTTTCCACTTTCATTTGCTCCGATTAACACAGTTATTTTGGCGTCGATAGGCATCTTGAAATCGTAAATAGACCTGAATGCTTTAATGACTGCTTTAGAAACCAGCATAGTATTCCTAAGGTAATTAAGAATAATCAGTTACATGAATCACAAAAAGAGTGTGAATGTCTCAATATAAAGATGACAAACCACCAAATCAAGCAGATTTTTATTAATTTTTCTTGAGGAGACGCGCCTACCTCCCTGTGGGTAACATGCCCGAAAAATGAGGATTTCGGGCATATTTTTACTTTTACTAAATTACTGGTTATTTTTCAACTTCTTCCGTTTTCGACTTTTGTATACTTTTATTATTTTTATCAGATACAATTTTTTTGCGGCTTGTTTCGACAAACTCCAATTTATCCCCCTTTTTCTTAACGGATATTTGACTGCCATCTGCAAACTTACCGCGCAAAAGCTCTTCTGCGATAGGATCCTCAATGAATTTTTGAATTGTACGTCTTAAAGGACGTGCGCCGTATACCGGATCGAAACCATTTTCCGCTACGAATTCCTTGGCGCCTTTGGACAATTGAATCAAGATTTCACGATCCTGCACTTTGTGAAGCATCTCTTCAATAACAATATCGACTATTTTCAGCATATGGGCTTTTGTCAAAGAATGAAAAACCACGATTTCATCAACGCGGTTGATAAACTCGGGATTAAATATTTTCTTCATCTCATCCATAATTTTATGGCTCATATTGTCATAGTCCACCTCATCGCTATCCAAAGAAAAACCGATTCCACCGCCCCGCTTAATTTCTCTGGCACCAATGTTTGAGGTCATGATAAGAATGGTATTTCTAAAATCAACCTTTCGTCCCAGGCCGTCTGTTAACTGTCCATCGTCAAGAATCTGCAGAAGAATATTAAAAACATCCGGATGAGCTTTTTCAATTTCATCAAATAAAACAACGGAATACGGGTGACGCCGGACTTTTTCGGTTAACTGTCCGCCCTCTTCATAACCCACATATCCCGGAGGAGCACCGGTCAGACGCGACACGGAAAATTTCTCCATGAATTCGGACATATCAATTCGGATTAAGGCATCTTCATCCTCAAACAGGTAACTCGCCAGTTCCTTTGCCAATTGCGTTTTTCCAACTCCAGTAGGGCCAAGAAAAACAAAGGAACCGATAGGGCGATTGGGATCTTTCAAGCCCGCTCTTGTGCGGCGAATGGCTTTACTCAGAAGATGCAATGCATCCTCCTGACCGATGATATGTTTTTTCAGCTCGTCTTCCATTGCCAGAATTTTTTCTGATTCCGATTTTGCCACCCGCTGCACCGGAATTCCCGTAATCATGGCGACAACATCGGCGATATCCTCTTCTGTTACCGTTGCTAAAAAATCATCTTCCGTATCCTTCCAACGGCGCTTTGCGGTTTCAAGTTTGCGATTCAACCGCTTTTCCTGATCCCGTAAGACAGCCGCCCGTTCAAATTCCTGTGCCTTTATCACCGAATCTTTTTCATGGCGAACCGATTTAATCTGTTCCTCCAACTCCGTAATTTCCTTAGGCACCACAATATTTGCCAGATGTACTCTGGCTCCGGTTTCATCGAGAACATCAATTGCTTTGTCCGGGAGGTAACGGTCGGAAATATAGCGTTCAGAAAACTTGACTGTAGCCCTAATGGCTTCGTCCGAAAATTTCACTTTATGATGCTGTTCATACCTTTCTTTAAGGCCTTCCAAAATCAGCAGTGTTTCTTCTGCAGTGGGCGGGTCAACCATGATTTTTTGAAAACGCCTTTCCAGAGCACCATCCTTTTCTATGTATTGTCGATATTCATCCAACGTTGTAGCACCGATACATTGGAGTTCACCACGCGCCAGGGCGGGCTTAAACATGTTCGATGCATCCAATGAGCCCGAGGCACCACCAGCGCCAACAATCGTATGCAACTCGTCAATAAACAAAATGACATCCCTCGCCCGCTGCAACTCATTCATGATCGCTTTCATTCTTTCTTCGAATTGACCACGGTATTTTGTCCCGGCGACAATGGCTCCAAGATCCAACGTAACAACACGCTTGTTATGCAATATTCTCGGGACTTTCCGTTCAACAATGCGCAGCGCCAATCCTTCAGCAATTGCCGTTTTCCCGACACCGGGTTCGCCGATAAGAACGGGATTATTTTTCTTTCTCCGGCTAAGAATTTGGGCAACACGCTGAATTTCCATATCACGGCCTATGATAGGATCTAATTCATTTTTTCTGGCAAGTTCGGTTAAATCCCGTCCAAAATGATCCAAAGCCGGCGTCTTGGTTTTTTGCTGGGATGCTGCTTCCCGTCCTGTTGGAGCACCCCGAAGGATATTCTCCAGCTCTTCCCGCACGGTCTCGTAGGTGACATCAAAACTCAATAGAACCTGAGCAGCAACGCCATCTTTTTCCTTAACAAGGGCAAGGAGCAAATGTTCGGTTCCGATGATATCAGATTTATATTTTTCCGCCTCAACGTAGGCCATTTTGAGAATTTTTTCAGCCCTTTTCGTAAATGGAATATTTCCAATCGTCATGGTTTCGCCGGAAGGTTTCACGGAATCTTCAACGGATCTTTTAATCTCGTCAAGATCGCATCCGAGATTACGGAGTATTTCTACCGCGATCCCTTCGCCTTCGCGAATCAAGCCTAATAGTAAATGCTCTGTTCCGATATAATCATGGCCCAATCGCAGCGCCTCCTCCCTTGAGAACTGAATGACCATTTGGACCCGACTGGAAAAATTATTTTTCATTTGTTTAACTCCATTTCGTTAAAATGTTAATCCATCCCACACTATCAACAACTCGTTCACCTAAAGTCTTCCCTGTTTTAAGCATATAAATTCTGACGGATAAAATCTGCGCGCATAATATCCCGCTCTTCCGGGGTTAAGTCTTTCCTATATATTTTTTGTAAATGAGCAGGTTGTACTAAAACCATCAATTGATTGATTGCAAGTGAGTTTATTTCCTCAATCAAACCCATCTCACACCCCAGACGCAAAGAAGAAAGCAAATCCAGGGCTTCCATAGAGCTTATAATTCTGGCATTTTTCAGGACTCCCATGGACCGAAAAACAGCATCTTCCAATCGTGCCGGGTGCTCATTTAATAATTTCTTTCTCTCTTTTCGTTCCATCTCAATTAACTTAATAGCAACGGACAACATCCTGTCAATAATATTTGTTTCAGTCCTGCCCAGAGTCAATTGATTCGAAATCTGAAAAATGTTCCCGATGGGTTCAGAGCCCTCACCGTAAAAACCGCGAACAGCGATTTCAGAGGTCGGTAATTTTTTAATAATCGAATTTATTTGTTTCGTCATGGAAAGGGCCGGCAAATGAACCGAGAACGAAACTCGTAAACCAGTTCCCAGATTGGTTGGACATGAGGTTAAATACCCATACTGATTTGAATAGCTAAAATTCAAGAACCCTTCCAACTCATCATCGATAGTACTTATTTTCTTCCAGGCCTCTTTGATACCGAGCCCTGCCTCAATACACTGAATTCGCAGATGATCTTCCTCGTTCACCATGATGCTGAGATTTTCGCGGGGGCCAATGACCAGTAACGAAGGATTATTACTTTCGATAAACTGCGGACTGGCCAACCGGCGTTCAACAAAATACCGGCAATCCCATTCATCTAATGTATTGATATTTATGAAATTTGCGTTTTTCATACTCGGACATTTTTCGCATGCGGATTCAACCTGTGTCAGAAGATATGACAGATCTCTTTTTGAGGCCTTAGCAGGAAAGGGAAATCCTTTAAGATTTCTCGCCAGACGAATGCGCGAGGAAACAATGATATCGGAATATTCATCTTCATCCGTAAGCCAGCCGCCAAAATTCCAGAGCAACTCACTCATGGTTTTGGAAACATCAGTCGAAGAGCCTGTATAATCTTTCAGCTTCCGGGTTTTTCTTCCATTCATCGTAAAATTCCATCATTTTCTTTTTTCTTTAACTCGCGCTGCGCGTCTTTTATCACATCTCGTAATTCCGCTGCTAACTCAAACTTTTCACTTTTAATCGCTTCCTGAAGTTCCATTTGCATTTGCTTTAATTCAGACGCATCGATTTTGCTGCGCTGCGATTGCGGTCGGCTGCCAATGTGTTTGTTGCTTCCATGAATACGTCTTAAGAGAACATCCAATTCCTTCGTGAAAATAGAGTAGCAATTTTCACACCCAAACATTCCCGTTTGATGAAAAGATTCCCACGTCGTACCACAAACAGTGCATCCTTTTTCCTTTGACGACTTGGAATTACTGATTGGCTGCTGACCAAGGATTTCCACAAGAAAATTATCAAATATTTTTGGTAATGTGTTTGCCGGATTATCGATACCTTTGTTCTCGGCACATTGTTTACAAATACTGATTTCATTTTTGGTATCTGCAATCATATATGAAATCTTTACAGTCGCTGAATTTTTTTTACACAACTGGCACAACATATTACACAAGTTGGTTTAATTGTTCTTTCGTGATACGCCCATCAGACAGTTCTACAATTTTATCGGCATTTCCCGCTAATTCAAGATTATGTGTCACAATTATAAAGGTTCGATTATCTTTTCGGCTTAAATTCCACAACAGTTCATGCAAAGCTTTGCTGGCCTTTTGATCCAAATTCCCGGATGGTTCATCTGCTAAAATCAATTTTGGATCATTCATCAATGCTCTGGCAACAGCCACACGCTGCATTTCACCGCCGGAAAGCTCACCGGGTCTATGATTCATGCGATTCGCAAGGCCAACATCGGCGAGCAACATTTTTGCCCTGTCTTCCATGGAACGGCTCTGGGTTCCTTTGATCATCCCGGGCATCATCACATTCTCCAGGGCCGAGAATTCCGGTAATAAATGATGAAACTGAAACACAAAACCGATCATTTCATTCCGAAAATGTGCGAGTTCATTTTCCTTAAAATCAAGAATATCTGTATGATCGATTTCAACTGTTCCACTCGTCGGCTTATCCAGTGTTCCTAGGATGTGCAACAGTGTACTTTTTCCGGCCCCTGATTGGCCGACAATTGCCACGATCTGTCCCTGGTTTACCTCAATATCGATCCCTTTAAGAACGGGTACTTCAGATTTCCCCATTTTGAAGGTTCTGTGCACATCCGTCGCTGTCAGTATTCTATCTGCCATATAATCACTACTCATAACGAATGGCTTCTACCGGGTCTAATTTAGAAGCTTTTCTGGCCGGATAAATGGTGGCCAGAAAACAGAGCAGAATTCCCGCCCCTGATATCAGGATAAAATCGCGAAATTTCATCAAAACAGGCAATGCGTTAATGATATATACATCGGCTGGTAACGAAAAATATTGGAATTCTATTTGCGACCAGCACAATCCATAGCCTATCACACAACCCAAAATTGTACCGATTACCCCACCCACTAAACCTTCAAACATGAAGATTTTTAAAATCCCGGATGACGACGCTCCCATGGACTTTAAAATTCCGATCTCTTTGGTCTTTTCCAATACCACCATGATCAACGTGCTAACAATATTAAAAGCGGCGACCATAATGATCAAACTTAAAATGATAAACGCACCCCACTTCTCTATCTCCATCCAGGAAAAAAGATTTTTGTTCATTTCAAACCAGGTAACCGTTGCATACGGATAGCCCAAAATCTGATCAACCTTGTTTGCCACCAGGTCTGCTTTGTCCAGATCATCCAATTTTATTTCCAGACCTGTGACCTTATCTTTCATTTCAAAGAGCCGCTGAGCTTCCTTAATGGAAACATACGCAAAAACATCATCAAATTCAAATATTCCGGTTTCAAAAAAACCGGTTACGACAAATGTACGCATCGCGGGAATTTTCGACATCAACGGTGAAATTCCCGTGGGACTCAGGATGCTTACTTTATCACCCAAATCCACATCCAGTTTGTCCGCAAGGTACACACCGAGAATAATTCCCGGATATGTTTTTCTTCTGTCCGAAGGAACATTGCCAATATTGAATTCACCATAGGTAATATTGTCCTTGATATCAGACACCTGCGACACGGTTTTCGCATCTATTCCTTTAACCCCCAAACCTGATTTTTTCGACTTTGAAATAATTAAAGCTTTCTCATTAATATAAGGAGAAATTCCTTTAATATGATCAATATTTTTTATTTGATCGATTAATTTTTGGTAATCTTCCACTCCCTGACTGTGAAATTTTCGCAATTCGATATGCGCGCCAAACCCGATAATGCGTTCCCGCACTTCACTCTCAAATCCATTCATAATAGACAGTACAACAATCAAAGCAGCCACACCAATCGTAACGCCGAGAATGGAAATATAAGTAATAAGAGAAATAAATCCGGTTTTACGTTTCGATTTTAAGTACCGCGTCGCGATAAATAGTTCGTAAGACATAAGCTGTTCAATTTATTTTGATTCGGGCCGCATTTGCGGAAATAAAATAACGTCTTTTATGGACGATTGATTCGTAAACAACATAACCAATCGATCAAGTCCGATTCCCAGACCTGTCGTCGGCGGCATGCCGTATTCCAAAGCACGGAGATAATCTTCATCCAGCATCTGCGCCTCATCATCACCAAGTTCGAGAAGTTCTTTTTGCTTCATAAACCGCGCACGCTGGTCAAGAGGATCATTCAGCTCTGAAAAAGCATTGCCAAATTCACCGCCAACCATAAACGGTTCAAACCGTTCCACCAATTTCGGATCATCACGGTGACGTTTGGCCAGTGGCGAAAGTTCAACCGGATAATCCATAATAAACGTCGGCTGAATCAAATTCGATTCAACTTTTTCGCTGAAAATTTCATCGATAATTTTACCTTCGCGCCAAAATGATTCAACCTTAATATCTAACTCGTTTGCAACATGTATTAAATCATCCAACCCTTTTCCATACAAATCTTTTCCGGTAGCTTCTTTTATCGCGTCAAACAGCGAAATGCGTTTCCACGGCGGCGTTAAGTCGATTTCTTCTCCTTGATACTGAAGTTTCATTTCACCAAACAATTCAGTGGCCAGAAATCCAATCATCTCTTCCACCAGATGCATCATGAAATGATAGTCTTCGTATGCCACGTACAGTTCCATCATAGTGAATTCAGGATTATGAAACCGGTCCATCCCTTCATTCCGGAAATCTTTGGAGATTTCATAAACACCTTCATAGCCACCGACGATCAGACGTTTCAGGTACAACTCATCAGCGATTCGTAAATACAACTCAATATCCAGCGCATTGTGATGCGTTACGAACGGACGGGCTGAAGCGCCACCGTAAATAGGCTGAAGCACCGGAGTTTCCACTTCCAGGTAACCACGTTCATCGAGAAACCTGCGCATGCCGGAAATAATGCGAGAACGCATAACAAAAACATCACGGACTTCCGGGTTTATGATCAAATCCACATAACGTTGACGGTAACGGAGTTCTTTATCCGATACCTGATCGTACACGATTTTTTCATCCCCCGCAACTTTTTCTTTGACAATCGGTAGGGGCCTCAACGTTTTTGACAATAGTTCCACATGTATCACTTGAATTGTGGTCTCCCCTGTGCGGGTCACAAATACTTTTCCGCGCACTCCGATAATATCACCGATATCCAAAAGTTTGAACATTTGGAATGCGTCTTCACCGATGGAATCCTTTTTAACATATATCTGAATCTTTCCTTGCAAATCCATTATATGAGCGAAATAAACCTTACCATGCCCGCGGATTGACATTAACCTGCCCGTCAACGAGACGTCCTTTTCAAGAAAATCATCAGCTTTTGAAACAATCTCTCCGGAATAATGTGACCGCTCAAACTTGTACGGATAAGGGTTCACACCGAGTTCTTTTAACTGATCCAGTTTATGTCGCCGAATCTTCAGAATTTCACTTAATTCCTGTATTTCTGTATCTTTAAGGTTTTCTGCCATTATTTCCTTCATTGGTTAAATATATTTCCGCGGAACCCGCTTTGTAATTAAACATGTCACTTCATACGGTATGGTGCTCAACAGATGGCAGACCTCATAGATGCTTATCTCTTCATCACGCTGTCGCCCCATTAAGATCACATCGTCACCAGTTTGAGCATCATCCGACCCGAGGTCTACCATGATTTGATCCATGCAAACCCGGCCAACAACCGGAAAACGCTTTCCACGTATCAGGACGGTTCCCCGATTCGAAAGCAAACGATTGTAGCCATCGCCATAACCGATGGGAACCGTTGCAATGCGGGTTCGTCGATCCGTTTTATAAGTCGAATTGTAGCTTACAGCCGTTCCCGCTTCCACTTCTTTGACCGCAATAATTTTCGATGCCAGCGTCATTGCCGGCTTAATCGTGACACTTTCCGTGGTTTCAGTTGAAGGGTAGTAGCCGTACATCATCACGCCAGCCCGAACCATATCGAAATAACTGTTTTCCATGTCGAGAATTGCACCGCTGTTTGCAATGTGCTTCAACGGAATGCGAATATTTTGCTGCTCGGCATAAGAAAGCACCTGATTAAACCTTTGCAGTTGCAACGCTGCATACGATTTATCTTTTGTATCGGATGAAGCAAAATGCGAATAAACGCCTTCCAGCTCTATCTGTGTAACTTGCAGCACACGAGTAACAAATTCGGGCGCGTCCTGCCAGTTGACACCTACCCTGCCCATGCCTGTATCTACTTTTATGTGCACGACAGCCGTTTTGTGTGCCTTTCTCGCCGCCTGGGACAGCATTTGCACACGTTTGAAATCGTACACTGTGGCTGTCAAATTATGCACCAAATAGGCGCTTATCTGATTTTCAAAAAAACCGCCGAACACAAGAATAGGACTTGTAATTCCATTCTTTCGTAGCTGGACGCCCTCTTCAACTCTCGCTACGCCCAAATAAGCGGCACCGCTTGTTACAGCCGTTTCCGCGACCCGGAGGATACCGTGTCCGTACGCGTCAGCTTTAACCACAGCCATCACTTTGGCCGGAGATACTTTTTTTTGAATCTCTTTCAGATTATGAGAAATTGCCCGAAGATCTATTTCAGCGTATGTAGTTTGTTCCTCCATGGATACATCTCTGCCCATTATCCGGCAGCGGAACCTTCAGCACGTTTCTTTTTGCTCATCAGATAGCCCTGAATGAATTGATCTAACTGGCCATCCATAACCGCCTGCGTGTTGCTGGTTTCAATGTTGGTACGGTGGTCTTTCACCATAGTATATGGATGGAAAACGTACGACCGAATCTGACTGCCCCAGGAGATATCCTTTTTACTTTTTTGAATTTCCGACATTTTTTCCTCTTCCTCGTCCTTCTTTTTCTGATAAAGACGCGACATGAGGATTTTCATAGCACTGTCTTTATTGCGGTGCTGCGAGCGTTCACTCTGGCACTGCACAACGATGCCGCTGGGAATATGCGTAATCCTGACCGCCGAACTGGTTTTATTCACGTGCTGGCCACCGGCACCGCTTGCTCTGTACGTATCGATACGCAGATCATTCGGGTCGATCTTAATTTCAATGGTATCATCAATTTCCGGGAATACAAATACCGAAGCAAAAGAGGTGTGGCGTCTGGAGTTTGCATCAAATGGTGAGATACGCACCAGGCGGTGAACCCCGGCCTCCGCCTTCAAATAGCCGTAAGCAAATTTGCCCTTCACTTCAATGGTGACGCTTTTTATACCTGCTTCATCGCCGTTTTGTAAATCCAGGATATCACATTCATATTGATTATTTTCGATCCAGCGCAGGTACATGCGCATGAGCATTTGCGCCCAGTCCTGCGATTCCGTTCCACCGGCACCGGGATGAATGGTAAGAAGGGCATTGTTCGGATCATCCCTTTCGCCGAGCATATTCTGAAACTCAACGGCGTCGACGCTCCTTTTTAATTCCTCCAAATCGTGTTGAATTTCAGTAACCGTTTCCTCATCACCTTCCTCCTCCACCAACTCAAGCAACTCGTCTAAATCTTTATGGCGGTCAGCCAGATTTTGATAGCGTTGGACATAATCTCGATGATCGCTAATTTTGCGCATCACCTTTTGCGCATTTTCCTGATCGTTCCAGAAGTCGGTATTTGAGCTCAGTTGCTCCAATTCCGTAATCTGCTTTTCCCTGTTTTCGACGTCAAAGATACTCACGAATCTTTTCAATCCGTGCTCTTAACTGGTCGAGTTCGTCTTTTAATTCTGCTTCCATAAGAAATCCAAACAACTAATTTTTAGAAAAAAATTTAGTGTGAAATATACGACAAAAATATCTGATTGTCAAGAAGATGCATGGGAATTTCATTTAAACCTAAACGGGTGTGAGAAATGTATGACAGAGAAGATAAGATGAACGTTACATGAAAACTCAACGAAGACTTTTACAGGATGGTGGGAAGAAAAATCTGTATTCTTCAAAGAATCATGGCCTGCAAACACAACCAAGTCCCGTACTTGACAGGCTAACTACTTTGATGTGAATTCGTAGACGCCATCCCAATTTTCCGGTGGGGGATTTTCAATAAAATCGAGGCAGCGTTTAATATAAACACGTGTGGGCCCGTCGGTGGGAAAATAGGCCAATATTCGTTTAAATTCCGTCAATGCCTGGTACCATTTATAATCTTTATAATACTTTAGCGCCTGAGTGAAAACATCGATAATCAAGTCCTGTTCGATGGAAGACGGCAACGTGCCCATGCCCCGCAATTCATAAATTTTTACCGGTTTTTTCTTTCCTTTAACCCGAACCAAATCCAATTCCCTGACTTTGGCTTTGCGCTTTACCGACTTATACGTATATTCACTGATAATAATTCTCGAACCATATTGTTTGTTCGTGCCCTCAAGGCGCGCTCCCAAATTGACATTATCACCGATCACCGTGTAGTCAAACAGTTGCTGCGAGCCTAAATTTCCCAAAATCATTTTCCCTGAATTTACACCGATACCAATTTGGAAATAATCCTCTTTCCTCGCCGACCAGGTTTTTTGTAATACACTCAGACGCTCGATCATTTCCAGAGCCGTGTAACAGGCTTTCTCAGCATGATTTTTAAAGGCGTGCGGCGCCCCGTAAAGCGCCATGATTTCATCGCCGACAAATTTGTCCAACGTACCGTCATTCTTGAAAATGACATCTACCATAGCAGTGAGATATTCATTGAGTTTCTCCACCACTTCACGCGAAGAGTGTTTTTCCGAAAAAGTTGTAAAACTGCGAATATCAGAAAAAAGGACCGTCAGCTCCCTCCGTTCTCCGCCGTAGGTAGGTAATTTCCCGGATTCAAGCATGTCCTCGATGACATTTTTCGGCATGTATTGTTCCCACGACTTCTTAATGCGGATCCGTTCACGCTGTTCCGTAAGCGTTTGATGCAGAACATTACCGACAAAACTCAGCATAATTCCCGTCATGGGTGCGGTTATTTCAATCCAGACCTGGTTGTGCATAAAAGCATATAAACTGATGATGACATAGGCCAAAACGATTCCAAGAACCACGAACAAACCGCGAAACGGTTTCAATAATTTTGTCACCAGCATGGAAACAAATGCGAGGACAAACACAACAAAAATGCCAAACCAGGGATTTTGCGGAGAGATAAAATCACCTCGCATCAATGTGCTCAGAGCATTGGCATGCAGTTCAACACCGGGCAATTTCCGTTGAATGCCTTTGTAATTAAAAAACGGTGCAAATTTATTGTCCTGAAGCTCCTCTGCCGTGGCTCCTACAAAAACGATTTTATTTTTAAACGTTCCTTCCTCTTTATGAATTTCAAACATATCCACATCCGCTTCTGCATTGGGCAAATCGAAGTTTTCATCATCGAGAATGCTGGAAAAAGAATAGGTTGGAAATGTCTTTGCCGGGCCGCGAAAGTTAATGAGCATAGAATTGCCGTCAGTAGGTACGCGGCGGTCTGCAAAAATTAAACGCCCGTCATCATCATAGCGAACGGCATTCAGACCATCCTTACCAAAGTGTGTATTCAAATAGCATTCAGCCGCCAGCGGGAAATAAAGTTTGTCATTTTGCCGATGAAACAGCCAGTAACGACGGATAAATCCGTCGGCATCCTCGTCCACATTAACAAGTCCCCACTTTGCACCGGCCTGTAAAAAAAGTTGACTTGGTGGTAGAATAAATGTCGTTTTTGTGTCATTTTTCCCAAAATGCGTTACTAATTTTCCGGATAAAACCACATTTTGTGCAACCTTGATAGCTCCGTAAAGGAGTGTATCCTGGCGCATCTGCTGCCTGCCGGTTTCCGTCAATTCAATATCGACCACGATGAGTTTTGCGCCGGCTTTATATAAATTCAAAATCGTCTTGGCCAACAATACTCTGGGAAACGGCCACTTTGTATCCAGGTCAACAAAACTCTGATCATCGATAGCGACAATAACGATACTATCCTGTTCTGCATCCTGAACGCCGCGCAGTGCAAACCGGGCATCGTAGGTTTTGAACTCGAAATTTTCAAACGCAGGCATCCCGGCCAGTATGAGCGCCAGAACTGCAGAGAAAAATGCTATAATAACTCCGAATAACCATTTGTTATGCCAGAGTTCGATAAGTTTTTCTGTGGGAAATTTCATTGACAGGAATATACACTTTTTAAGAAGACTTCATCAACAAAAAAATGAAATATTGCGGAAATGTAAGGGGATGCACAATTTAAGAAATCTTTTCAAATTCATATTATTGAAGGTAGACGTAATGCTTCGAAGATGCCTGTATAAGCCACATCCATTAGCAACATGATCGTTCAAATACAAATTGAACCATGGATACATCAAATGATTTTAATACCGATTTCCAAAGTTTCTTTCACAAAAGGGTTTTCCGGCGCAAAGTCTTCCGGACGAAAAGATCACGAAAGCTTACGAAGATGGGCACTAAAACCGTTTCTCATAATAAACGCGGAAAATGCGATCCGCGAAAGAGGGATTCGGATCGAGAACACCGGTCGTGGTGTTCAGCGTTGCCCCATTATCATTAAAACTGACAAGATTTCCGTCCAGCAAGATAAAATTTCCCGGCATAAATTCGTAGCGCGCACCAAAATTGAACGTAATGCGTTTATAGTCTGTGATAGATGTGACACCTGTTGCAGTTGTGTCTGTAGCGGAAACTCCGGAAGCCGTCGTATAATTGATCCCCACATACGTATTTAAGCGCTGCCGCAGTAATTTGTACTCTGCTTTTGCACCAAACATTTTGAAATTAAATGAATTGAGTCCTCCGGAAAAGCTATTGTCATTACGGGCAAAATTAATGGTCGTCACCAAAGGAATTTCATAACGCGTACGCACGGAGAACACTTCAACATTAGACGAGGTCTCAGTAGACGGTGAGCCGAGCACCGTAACTCTGCTT
Source organism: uncultured Calditrichaceae bacterium (assembly GCA_964455375.1). Taxonomy (GTDB): domain Bacteria; phylum Zhuqueibacterota; class Zhuqueibacteria; order Oceanimicrobiales; family Oceanimicrobiaceae; genus CAYVXE01. The sequence goes on along the minus strand of CAYVXE010000001.1, from coordinate 9,871 downwards.
TGATTAAATCGATCGTCGCGGTCTGACGTAATGTAGCTCAACGAAACCGAATGATGCAAATTTAAAAAACGGGCATCATAACTCAACTGCACCGTTAAATCTTTGGTGTTGTTATTTTCACGATTATCAGTGGTATCCGGAACACCATTTGATAAATCGATAAACAGAGAGTCGATATTGTTATCGCGATTGTGATTTCGTAAGTTGAACGTTAAATTTGGCAACCCCTGTCCGGGATAAAATGAGAAACCTGTGGTCACCGTCCTTAAATTAGTTGGCGCATTTTCATCGGCGGAATTAAAATTATCCTTATTATTCTCAAACCCGAAATTTAAATAAAATTTATTTTGGAACATACGAATACGATCGTTCAAATAAAATCCGCGCAGGTTATTTCTTAAAAATGAGTTCCCTAACGACATATATTGCGAACCGATACGTTTATAACCAACCTGGAGGCTATTATTAAAAAAATTCAAGCCCATGCTGAAATTATATGCCAACGACGTTAAATCCCGCGGGTCCAACGGAGTTGTACTTGCATTGATAATCAGATATTTGCTAAAATCTGCCGGATCAAACGGCAGGTTCACGTCAAATTGATTTTCGATCTCAGCTTTCGATAGAGGCCCTGTGGAAATATCGTTTGATAGCAGACTGATGGCTGTAGCAGCCTTAAATTCGATGCGCCGTCTCGCCAAGGACAAAAGAAAGTCTGACCCAACCACAATATTATCTTGAGGTGCAACACCGAACTGTCCGGCAGCAAGCGAGGTGGTATCATCGCGGACTTTCAGCAAATTAAAGCCCAGTTGAAAATTACGTCCGCTGCCAAAGCTGGAGCGAATCCCCAACAATTTTTGTCTGAAGGTGCCTAATTCAGCTATAAACAAAGAGTCCAGACCGGTAACGACGGATTTCAACGTGTCTCCGGTTGTAGTGTCCACAGCAACCTGATTTAGTGCCGACACTCTGCGCACCGTTTCCCCATGCACCACATCCACGTTAAAAAAACCGGTATGCAAACGGCCGTAAATTCCGCGTACCCGTTTTCCCCAAAGCATCAAATCATTGAAGCGGGGATAGGTGTCGCCAACGGTCACCCCAAGCACCGGCAGTTGCAAATCAAACGTGAAACGGTTTCTTGACTGAAAACGACCATTTTCACGCGAGGTGAAATAAACCCGGGCATCATACTTGGCGATACCATATTTACCGGAAACAGCGCCCCCGATATTATTATCCGTAAACCCGATATCGCTGATATTTTCCTGCCGTGACTCCGCAAAAATTCGCCCATGTGCCAACGGTACTTCCCGTTCAATTTTCCTTTTCTCTCCCTTCATTGTAAACGACCAGCTCAAGACCGGCAATTCTTTTCCGGAATACAGCAGGCCATTAACAAGTACGGTGTGGCGGCCTGGAGAAATTTGCGGAGCCGCAAGTGTCATCAAATAATTTGAAACTTCCGTACGTTGGGTTACATCCCGACCATCCAGAAACAGATGCACGCTGTTGGCGTCTACAGAATCGTTGGTGGTTCCGGTAAAAGAGACCGCAATTAAAATTTCTTCATCCTTGCCAAATTCTTCACCGTTTTCCGGGCTTAATGCAAGCCAGGGAGAATCCTCTGAACCTTGTTCTGCGGATGGTGCCCTTTCCGGAGTTTCCGGTACAGCAGGCACTTGAAGCGAGGGAGTTATCGCGGGTAATTCAGGACGGACGGCTGGTTTTGTAGACGGTGGAACAGCACTCCCCTTAATTTGCACAATATGCGGCTTACCGTAAGGATTAGAAGCCGGATCTGTTAAAACCTTTTTGTCAGGCATCAGCACCATAATGAAATAATCCAGTTCAGGCGGGTTAATCTTATCGGATGAGAGTTCCCCAATGTAACCGGACCCGGACGGAAACATTTCAACATAATCATACGACTGCTGCTCAGAAGATTTATAATACAGCCTCATAAACACCACACGTTCCGTTGCCCCATCCACTCGCGCCTGTACGTACAGTTTTTCGCCAGCGTTTAGAGTAACGAGAGGGACATGCACAATTTGTGCCTCCATCGGTTCCGCCAAACCCGTCACGCTGCTTACCAAAAAGACAAAGAGAACAATTAGTAAAATTTTAAATTTCATTCTTTCCTCATAACAATAATTTCAAAAAACATTTAACCGTAATTGCAGCGCGTTTTAAAAATCTAAAATCAATGTCTTTTTGTTCCCATCTTCATCTTCGAATTCAATTTTCAGCTCTTTCGCTTCATCATCACTTAAATCAAAAATTGCACTGGGGTCTCCCTCGATGCGTTCCGGCGGAGAACCCTGTACGATTCGTGCCATTTCGTTAGCTCCCACAAGCATGGTACCGAATTGATTAAAAAACTCAATCAAACCGGCTTGGCAAAAAATAAAAAATTGTCCATCGACGTACAATGCGTTAAATTCAGTCCCTTTCACAGTGGCCACACCTGAAGGTGTTTCCACCCGCATTCGTGTGTGCTGTTTGGTTACTTTTGCCCAAAGTTGCCCAAATGCCAGGGATATTTTTTTCACAATTCCCTGTTTATCGCGTTTACCCTGAATGGTCACATTCGAATTGGATCGGACTTTCAGCAAGGTTCGGTCATCGGTAAACATTAAAGCAGCCAATGACTTATCTCCGGTACGAACTTTTTCTCCGGAATCCAGACGAATTCCCCGTCGGGCCGGCTTCCAGGTCCGTTGCCCCCGCAAGCCAACCTGAACTTTTCCACGGGTTTTCAGCACCAGTGCAATGTCCTTGCTACTGGAAGCATACACCGGTGAAAACAGAAGCGTAACGACACCAAACAATAGACACGCTTTAAAAATATTTTTCATGATTAGTTCCTTCACATTTCAACGATTCATTGCAAAAAGGACAACTTCATTCATAGTTAATTTTTCGCTATTCTATTTTATATCCTTTGAATTTATCGTGCATTTTTCTGAGACGAACGAGCAATTCACCCGCGGTTACATCTTTGCCGTCAAATGTAATCCGTTTCGGCAAATACCCATCCAACTCACCCCCCTCACCGAATATTTTCTCATAATCAGAACCGAGTAGATTTTTCAATATCACGTTCAACTGTTGCATACCGGTGTCCACTTTATCCAGGTTTGCCAGGCGAAAACAGTAAATTTCGCTTTTGAAAGGCGTGGAGCCGCTGGAGGTTTCTATAATACCAATCACACGCCAAACGTACGTTTTCCCCGGCCGCATGGTTAGTATTTCTCCCGAAGAAGGAAACTGGAAAGACGTATTGGGAATGACTTCCACTCTGTCGTTGAATCGATTACCGCCTGCAACCAAACCGGTATTACCGCCACCTTGCAAAACAAAAAACCGGGTAAATCGCGGCTCGTTATTCAGAGCACTTTCCGGGTCGTCTCCTCTCCTGAGAGGCGCAATTACGACACGAAATTGTCGCATATCAGACTCCCAGCGAAATTGTGGCAAATTTGTAAAAATCACCGGGCAATCTTTCAATTGTCCCGAAGCTGGTGCACCGGGGAACACCAAATCCAATTTATGTGGATTGGACACACGAATGTCAAAGACATCTGAACCGAATTGATTTCCAGGATTGTTTGCCTCAACGAGAATGACTTGAAAAGTGTAAACATCCGATGGCAATTTCCCGGTAGAAAGAACATCTTTAATCAAACTTTTTGCCGCTTCGTCGTCAATCTGATAACTTTCCAACCGGTAAGGCCCTGAGTTTGAAAAAATATCTCTGCTGCTTAGTTTCAATATTTGGCCTGGCTGAAGGGAAAAAATACCGGTTTGCCCGCGCGAGAGATTCCCGCGTCTCCGACTGGTTATGGAGAGCCGCATAATCACATTACGTACAACACCATCATTCATTATGTCAATAAAAAAAATGGGCGGCCCCGACCCGGGACTATTAATATCAAAATCTTTGAGAAAAAAAACATCCAAAGCAGAATTGTTAAGAAAACTGTGGCTCACGGTGGGACCCGTCTGCCCATAGCCGGACGATATGCACATCATCACCAACAGTAAACCACCACACAAAGTTTTACGACATCTTTTCATGATTCCTCCTTAATGGAATTATCCACACGATTCATCGGACAGGTTGGATGATGTTTTCAATCAGGGGAAAATTGTTAAGGTTTGCCAGAGCTGCACCCCGAAGTGATTAAAGAAAACTCACTTAACTTAGTTTAAATAAGCTATTGTATAAATTACTACAATAGATACAGTAAATAGGCATGAATTGAAGAAAATTAATTCGTATTTGACCGAAAACGCCGCATCTCCCTCATCATTTCACCCCGACAGCCGCCTGAGAAAAATCCGGCAAGGAACGATTGTTTATCATTAAAAAAAATATTTTTTAAAAACATCCCGGTCAATCACCAGTCAGAACATCTTAAAAGCCACCATAGAGTAAATCTACGGACAGCCTGAAAAGTGGCCGGAAAACCGTTCCGATGAACCGCCAGGCAATCACAAGTCCCAGAATCGAATACATGGGTTGATTAATAAATTTGGTAAAACGCAAGGCCGTCGTTTCGGACATGAAAAGTGTAATGACGCTGCCACCATCTAAAGGGGGAAATGGGAACAGATTAAAAACAACCAGAAGTAAATTGAGAAATATAAAGATACTCAGTAATTTCGCGACACTTAACCAAACACCGGGTTCTGCGAAAACAATACTTGTAAAACCAAATGCGGCACCGTCGGGAGACTGAAACACACCCGCCGAAAGACCGATCTTTGCCAGCAGAATGGCACAAATAAAAATAACTATATTGGCAACAGGACCCGCGGATGCCATCCAGGCTGCACGGCGCGGATACTTGGCGGCCCACTCGGCATTGTATGGTGCACTCGCCCAGCCAATCATAAATCCGGATGTCACAAAAAAGAAAATCGGCACCAACAGCATGCCAAACGGCGACCGTAAAATATGCGGCATCGGATTCAGCGTCACCTGACCATTATGATAGGCTGTCAAATCGCCGCCCTTCATAGCCACAAACGCGTGCGCTGCTTCATGCGCCGTTACAGAAAACAAAAATGCTACCAACCAGATAAGCAAATCACCAAAATTAACCGACGCCATTTATGTAACCTTTTCCTTTTTTTTCTTTCAAATTAACAGGAAGATAAATTCTGAAAGTTATCCCTTTATAGAATTCACTTTCCACCTCAATCCGCCCATGATGCTTCTGAGTAATATTGTAAGAGACAGAAAGCCCCAGACCGACAAGAATATCCTTGCATACCCAATAGGCTAAAAGTTGTATTACCACAGGTCCACACCGGGACACCGGCAGAATCATTTGGCGAATCACCGATTCTCACCTGCTACCCGCTGGTCACTTTAACGGGTTTATCTCACTTCCCTATAGAGTCCCGCAGGAAAAACAGCTCAGGGGCGCCACTAAAAGACACGGGTAAACCGGCCAAAACAGTACAGAGCCGCCACTCCTCTCAGGTACATTTTTTCAATTTCATGCCTTTTTATTTTGGGAAATGTACAGAATTCTTCTTGAAAAGGCAAAGAAAATTCATTTGCAGGAATGTTCGGGCCTTTAATTCGGTTGTAACAAAGTGAAAGAGGCACAAAGGACTTATCAATGGAGTTTATGATGTCAAAAACGAAATCCGCGCTGGCCGGTTTTTTAAACCGGAAAATTCAGAACGCACTAACTAAAATTAATACGAAACGTGCGCTTAGCCTTTCCATCGCTTTACATTTCATGTTTGGCGCTGCAGTGGCCAATATTTGGGTCAACAGGTCTTACAGCCACTCCCAGCCAGCGGAAGAAACAATTGAATTTGACTTAATGACAATTGAATCGAAAACAGATTTGCAGTTTAAGAAAAATGGCAGGAGCCTGCAAGAAGCAGGTGTTCCCAATAAGAATGCCGACAGCAAATCCGGACGAAACAGCACGCTCTTAAAAGGGAACATGAACAAAAAATCACTCATGATGGCGTCACTGGCAGGTCTTGAAGATTTGAAAGGGTCATTCAGTTTCATCAGGCAGAAAACGACTGCCGACTCTCTTGGAGGATTCTCTCCTGTAAATGGAAATATCCCCGGAAGCGCATACGATTCATTTGGGAACCGCAAAGGTGAAAATTTAGGCCGCGGAAACGGAACGATCATTATTTCCGGCGGTGGGTATTGCGCCCCAAGCCCAGCACCCAGACCGGGCAAATAATCTCATAAAATCAACATTTTTGAAAACTTGAGTGTCCGGTTATTCATAAGAGACTGCACTCTTTTTCTTAATGGGTCATAAAAACGCCATTTGAAGTTTAGCCGGACACTCATTCCAATTTTCTCCCATCTCAATTTATTTAGTGCTTAACCTAAAACTCAGTTTGACCACAATGCAGGACTCCCAAAGCACCATCCTTCACCTTGAGCGTAGTCGAAAGGTGACATAAGTGCCGTACAATCAAAATATGCTTCGACTGCGCTCAGCATGAAGAGCATGAGTGGATATGGGTACTCTTGGGCAGTCCCTGATCAGGTTTCGTTCAGACACTATTTAGCGTTTCATTCCCAATAGCTTAATTTTTGCTGTATTGCGACTTTTACCTAAAAAAACCCTGACGGGTTTTGACCATTTGTTTGTTTGCTTAGGATACATCTGTAAATCAATCTTCCAGTAGATATCTCCATTGTTCGTTTTGAATTCTATGTTCAATTCACTGAGATTTATACGTAAACCGTTTTCCAGAGCACGATGCGTCAAGACGAGTGAACCGTTTTGGTGTAAAGAAAAACGGTAGCCATTTTTTTCTTCTGAAGTCAGACCGTATTTCACAGACAAATCTTCAAAAGAAAGTATCTGCTGACCGGAAACATTTTCTTCCAATTTAAACTGATCCAACGTATTTTTATCTTTCCAAAATGTCCTGCCAATGATGCGCTGCCGTTGCAAAATTGTTTGCACCAGATATTCAGCCGCTGCCGGATCGCTATACCGGCCTTGCGCAACGGCTCTGCGAATTTGTTCTTCCGTGAATGACATCACAAGCTTTGTTCCCCAGAACTCATCAAGATCGGTGGCATTACCAAAAGCCGGATTGGGAAGAATGTACTTGTAATGAGCCGGGTGAAAATTTCGCGAAGAAAAATTCCCTACAGACGTAAATTTAACGTCCGGGGGTTTTTCCCAGGGCCGTTTATAAATTCCCAGGGATCCAAACAATTTCCCTATTTGGGCAGGATCTGTGGGGCCTTCTTTGCCAACCTCCGGAGGTAAAGGTTTTTCAATACCACTACCCAGCGTCGCATTAAAATACACAAGAAAATGTTTAACATATCCGGCATCGCAATAAATATCAGCCGTATTTCTTGCTTTCGTGTCGAAAAAATTAAGCCATGCCGCCATGACTTTTAAACCACGGAGTTCCCGTCTGAATTCATGGGGAATCACATCGTTGAGGTCATCCTTCCTCAGCCCGATGTACTTAAACGGCCCCAACGGTACACCGGGCAAATATTTACTGGCCACCGCGCGAACAAATCCATCAGGTCGTTTTTCTACGCCGGTTAAAAGTGCTTCCAAATCGTCTTTTGTCAGAATATGTCGCAGACCATTGGCATCGGTAAATGCAACATCCGGTTCAACACTAATTTTTTTAAGGTTGAAAATGACAAGATAATTCTCGGGGACGTTGTAACCTGCTGCATAAAACAATTTTGAGGTAACCAACTCAGCTCCGGTTGCCATCTCTGCATATCCGGCAGGATCAAACTTTAGTTCATACCGGCTGCCGTGTCTGTCTACGATGGAGAATTCAGGCAGTCCTTGTTCTACCTTTGCTGTAAATATTCGCCAGCCCTCTGATGTGTCCGGCCCGGAACCCACACAAGGTCCGCTGGCAATTTCGGCCAGTGAAAGACGTTCTCTGGCATTGCGATTGGTGAACCAACTTGAATTGTAAACGTCACCAAACGCATCGATATCAAACGCCTGTCTGGGCTTGCCCACAATTTTCCTCCCCTGTCTGGCAAGATCAAAAAATCGCGTTGATGGCATTAAAAGTGACTTCTCCAGATTATCCTGAATAAGGTTGACCCGCTGTGCGGCTGGTTTTGGCACAGGCCGCATATCATTGGGCGGCCGGTCGGGAATACGGAACTGATGACCACCTCCGCAACTCATGACACTGAAAACAAGTGGAATCCACAGTGTCCAATTTAAAGGCTTTTGTCTCTTCATTGTTGTGATAGTAATTCTTCTATTTTCTTCGCCATTTTTTAAATCATTTTCCGGTAGGGAAAGATCAATCTTTGCGTCGTTTTGGAAAAATCAAATTTGTAGACAGATAGATGCGGACGTCGTCCTCGCTAAAGCCAACTTCAAACGTCACACCAAAGTCTTTACGCGTCCAATACCGTATGCCGATTCCGTAACCATAATGGAATTTATCCAACTGAAAATCACGAAAAATATTGTTTGCCACCTGACCGGCGTCTACAAAGAAGGCCGTATCGAAATGGTACCAGGTTGGAATTCTGTATTCCAGTGAGGTCAGCAGCAAATCACGGTCGAAAAATCTACCGCGCCGAAAGCCGCGCATCGTTTCATGATGACCCAGGGTGCTTAAATAATAAAAGGGAATTTCTTTATCTGCAAACGGCTCAGTCATTTCAGTCGTGAATCGCAGAAGAAGAACGCGGTTTCTAAATAGATGAACATACTTTCTCAAGGCAAAGGTCATTTTCCAGAAATCATACCGATCACCGTTCGTTTGTTTATATATTTTACCTGACAAATACGACTCCATTCCAGAGGAAGGATTGCCTTTCCGGTTGCGTGTATCGACTTTAATCATAAATTGCGGTACGAACAAATTTGGCCTGTCAAACAACCCCGGCAGATTGGAGTTGCCAAACAGGTCCTGGGTCGTCGGCAATTCGCCATTGCTGCCGGCTAAAATCTTATTTGCATCAAAACCCAGGGCGGCGCTGATGGCAATATTTTTTGCGGGTCGCACACCTGCCGTCATTTCTGAGATAAACAGTTCATAGTCATAATTTGAGCGATTCGCTTTCACAGCGTCCGGACCGAGGCCGTAAAAATTCTCACCTAACAATTTTCTGTAACGGACAAACACATCTGCAAAAATCCGACCCTTAAAAAAATTGAGATCACGCCACCACAACCGGTACGTTTGCCTGCCGTTGACAGTAGCAGTTGCACTGAGAAAAATAATCGACCGACGGGAAAGCAAACCTTTTTTAAAGACCATCACACCGTAACCATCCCTCCCGGTAAACCGCGGGCGGATACCAAGGCTGCCATTGTGAGAGGTTAAAAAGTCGAGGGTGCTGCGAATAGCCGCATCGTCAAAACCGATGCTCGTAAGCTTTGCAATGCCTTTGAAAAGTAAGAAAATGGGAGCGCTGGCCACCGTGCCCGGAAAAGACACAATATGTTCCCACATCTTTTTGCCACTGTATTTATGACGGTAATAACGAACACTGTCACTATTGGCCTGCACCGTTTCCTGCGTAAATCCTGACGATACTTGCAGTGAAAACAAAATCAGAAACAGACAGAAAATCTTAATCATTTGTGATCGTTTCATCGTCATCAAAAAAAGCGGTTGCGTGCAATTTGTCATGCGAAATTCATCATTGGTAATCATTCAAATGCAGCTTGCCGCGCCACAGAGTGAACTCTGAACACCACGAGTGTCCGGTTAAGCGATAGATAGTTTTACGTAAGGTTTTTAAAAAACAGTAGTCAAACCTCTCGTTGTGCAAGCCTGAACTTGTTTTTCTCCTCTGCGCATTGGAGTGAGTCCCTCCCTTTGGCCAAAGGGAGGACAGGAGGGA